>CAJKEF010000030.1 GCA_905198825.1 uncultured Collinsella sp.
TCACCTTTCAGCTGCTCAACGGCGACCGTGAGCCCATCTCGCAAACATCCTGGCATCCCGCCCATACCGTTATGAATACCTTTACGACCGATGAAACCGGCACCGTCACCCTACCCGAATCGCTTAACCCGGGCACGTATTACATACGAGAGACTTCCGCCAAGGAACCGTATCTTGTTGGTGAAGATCTGGAGATAACGATTCCCGCCGACATGAACTTAACGCCCGTCGCGGTCGCCTCGTTTTACGACGACGCGGCAACAGGAAGCATCGAGATCGTCAAGAACGATGCCGTAGGTGGGCGCGCCCTTGCCGGTGCTGTTTTTGATATCCGTGCCGCGGGCGATATCGTGCGCCCCGACGGCAGCATTGCTGCCCTGGACGGCGAAACCGTCACATCCATCACGACCGACGAGCGGGGATTTGCGTGCGCGACTCATCTTTCACTGGGGTGCGGAACCGCCACCTATGAGGTAATCGAGGTGCAGGCACCCGAAGGTTACCTGCTCGACCAAAGCGTCCACACCGTCGAGCTGTCGTATGCCGGTCAGGAAACACCCGTGATCAATGCGCACCTCGATGTTTCTAACGACTACACCAAAATCGACATCTCCAAAGTAGATTTGACCGGCAAACAAGAAGTGGAAGGCGCCCGGCTCTCCCTCCACGGTGCCGACGGAACCGAAATTGACGCTTGGACCTCCTCTGACAAACCGCATCGCATCGAGCATCTTTTGCCCGGCACCTACACCCTGTGCGAAGTGATGCCCCCGCGCACTTACGACCTTGCCGAAGACATGACGTTTGAAATTAAGGCCACAGGAGAAGTGCAGACGGTAACCATGAAGGACGCACCCATCGAGATCGAGGGCAGAGTCGACAAGCGGCAAGAGATCGCCCGCCCTATCGGTAAGGGTCTCGTTGCCAACGGCGATGGCAAAAACCGAGCCGTGGCACAATCCGATGCGGACGGCTCCTTCTCTTATACGCTCGATGCTAAAAATGAGTCGAATACCTGGGTTGATGAATTCACCATCACTGACGATCTCGAATGCGCCAAGGAAGGCACTGCCAAACTCATCGCCATCGAAACCCCTGTCGCGACCGGGGACATCGACGGTCTTTGCAACGTGTGGTATCGAACGTCTCCAGTGGGAAGTATCGATACGGGCGAACAGACCAATGCAACGCTCAGCGCCGGGCATGACAACCCCTGGCTCGAAACGGACGAGGTCAAAAAGCTCCTAGGTGACGATTTGCGCATGGTCGATTACGGCGATTGGCATCTTTGGAAAGCCGATATCCCAACAACGGAGTCGGTCACCCTCGAGGCAAAAGAGCTCGCTCTTTTGGACGATACCGCCGTCACGGGCATTCGTCTTGAGTACGGGGCCGTATCGGCCGACTTCACGACAAGAGGCGCTGCAGAATCTTGGACCCGCGAGGACCTCAAAGACGAGCATGACGACCTTGATGATGTGAGCGCCGTCCTTGACTCGGATATTCACGGTGCCGTCATCCATATGCAGGCCGCGTCGTCTTACACGCCTCAGACCGCACTCGCCAACAGCGCTCGCGTTGACCTCTGTCGCAATGGCGGCGGTAGCAACCTTGAATCACATGACGAGGATCGCGTCATCCAGCGATGCGCCATGCCGCAAGATTTACCGGCAACGGGCTCCCTTCCCATTGCCGCCTGCCTCACCGCCTTCGTGACCTCCGGCGCCGCGGCAATCTGGTTTGCCCATCTAAAGCTGGCGTCAAAACGTCGCTGACGCAATAAAAAAGAGGCGAGCCCGTCTCCCGGCTCGCCTCTTATTCGTTCGTGGCGAAATGGCTATTCCCCAGATGCAGACCCACCGTCGATGAGCGCTTGATCGGACTCGGAGATGCCATCGGCTCCCAAACTCTGCTCGTGCTCCACTTCTTCGCTAATCGTGGACTCAGGCGTTGAGCCTTTAACGCCCACGATATACGCGGCCCCGAAACCAAGGACAATGGCGATCAGGGCCAAGATGAGATAGACGGGCCAGTGGCGCTTGATGTACGAAAACACGCAGACTCCTTATAGGTCAACCTACGAACGACGAATGACCTCGGTCACGACCTCGGACACCGTAGCGATATTTGTCGGATTGACGTTGTACGGCAGATCGTCCTCAGTGTGAGCGCATGCCAAACGTGGGCCGTCGACGCCGGCAATGGTAAGGGCGCGTCGGCTTGCCTCGAGAGCAGCATAGGCATCGGTCTTGGCATAGGGCATCTCAAATGCACCGCAATCGACATGGAACGACTTGCACACCTTGTTGACCAAGTTCATGATGCGTCGGTCACCCTTGAGCAGCTGCTGCTCGCCCTCGACCGTCACGACCGAAAGCCTACCGGCACCAATGGACTCAAGGTTGATAAAGAACACGCCGCGGAGCTTGTCGCGATGCGCGGCCAGGAACGCCTTCATGCCGGCGCCGTCGCAATCGGAAGCGCCTGTAGCCACAAACCAGATGTCGTGGCCAAGCAGCTCGTCATCGCCCATGGAGGCAACGGCAGCGAGCATATCCTCGGCGGAAGCTCCATCGGAAGACGTGGCACCGCCCTTCCAGCCGTCGTCGTCATCCTCGAAGTTATCCCACGAGCCGATACCGCGACCAGACTTCTTGGCGTCGTAATCATCCTCGACACCAAGCCAATCGCTCATGCTGTCCTGCTCGTTTTTCTTTTTGCGACCGAACAGACCGCCCAAGCCGCGCTTTTGCGGCTTGGCGGCCGGAGCGGCAGGAGCCGAGATAGTCTCAAGCGGCTGAACATCCGAGCTGACCGGCATGGGGGGAACAACCGGAGCCGATGTGGGCTCGGGCCCCTGTGCCGTCGCGAAGGGATCGTTAACCTGAGCCGAAGGGTCGGGAAGGTCGAACAGCGACGTGCGAGACGCAACGTTTGCCTGCTTCATCGACGGTAGCGACGGATCGGGGACCGAAGCCAGCGGAGACGAGGAAGGTGCGGGCGACGGAGCCGACGCCGGATCGGGAACATTCATCTGCGGACGCGGTGATGCCTGGGAGGAAATCTGGGCCATAAGGGAATCGACCGTTTCGTCCTGGGTGGGAGCGACATTGGCAACCGTGGCACCGGAACCACTCGGGGTCGGCATGGTGAAAATCTGCGTGGAGTAAGGCCTCGACTCATCTGTCTCGGGAGTCTCGGAAACCGCAGGCACTTCCTCCTGCTCGACCTCGGTCGAATCATCTTGCTCGGCTGCCGCGTACTGCTCTTCGTCAGAGTTGGCCTCGACGGGCTCGTCCTCGGCGGCATCTTGGATTTCGGCAGCCTCAATGGGCTCGTCATCGTCCACCGCGTCGCCCTGCTCATCGGACACAGGAAGGGGCTCGGCAATCGCGGTGCCCTGCTTTTCAAACGTTATCGTGGAATCGAACTGCGCGGCATCAAACGACATGGTGCTATCGACGTGCTGCTGGGCCTCGAAAGACGTCGTCGCCTCAACAACATCCGCGGACGCCGGTTGCTGGGACTCAAAGGACGTTGTAGCTTCGGCAGCGTCGACGGGCACGGACTGCATAGCCTCGTTCTGCTCGAACTCTTGCGCCGCGAGCTCACGTGCCGCCTCGGCTGCCTGCTGCTGAGCGATAGCCTCCTGCTCGGCAGCCTCGCGTGCGGCAGCGCGCTTCTCCTCGAAATCGTCGACAAATTTCTTGCCCTTTGCAAGCGCGCCCTTAAAGAAGTTGGAAGCGCTGGCGCCAATCGAAGAGAACGCGGATGCAATATCGGCATGGGGCGTTGCCGCGGGAATCTCGGCCGAGAAATCAGTATCGCTCTCGTAAGACACGCGCCTCGGCTGTTCAACGTAATCGTCGTCAGACTCGTCCGCAACGTCTTGCGCCGGCGCGGCGGGAGCCAAAATGTCCAGTCCTGCCGCGGGATCGATCGCGGACACCGCCTCGGGCTCGGCAACGGCAGCGGTAACCGCGGCAGACTCATCATCCACGTTGACAACGGGGGCAGGCTCGGGCTCAAACGTCGGCTCCTCGCCCTCCTCGTAATCGAGCGTGCAGGACTCGGGAAGCATTCCGAGCGCACGGATGGCATCCGAACCAAAGCGGATGTTGCCGGCGGCATTGCGATAGAGCTTGGGCTCGGCCGCGGCAGGCTCCTCCGCCGGCTCGGCAATGGGAACCTCGTCATTGAACTCTTCGGCCTGGACATCCTGATTCTGATCCTCGGGCACGATGGCGCCAATCAGCGTCTCGTCGGCAGACGCACCCTCAAAGCCCTCGATCTGCTCGTCGAAAGCCTCACCCTGTTCGGGCTCGGTTTGAGCGTCGGGAGCAATCGGCTGACCGAACTCGTCCTCGGCGTAGGTAGGCTCTTCATACTCGATGGTGTTGCCGTAGTCGTTTTGCTGCTGGGCCGCGGCATACTCCGCCGCCGCGCGCGCCATTTCCTCGGCACGACGCTTCTGCTCCCCAAAATAGGTATCGAACGGAACATCGTCGGGAAACTCGTTTTCGCCCTGGAAGGGAGCAACGTTGTCCATAACGCCGAGCATAGCGGCGACAGAAGACTTGTTGCACACCGCGCCGGACGTATAGGGAAGAATGTGGCGGTTAGAGATGATGTTTGCCGCGTTGGCAAGTGCAACGAGGGAAGCGAGGATCGCGACAATCCACAGCAGAACCTTGAGCGCGCCGGGGAGCGGCAGGATACGCAGGATGGCAACGGCAGCAGGGGCAACCGTGGCAACGGGCAACAGCTTGGCGATGAGCGCACGATACGAAGCATAGGGCTCGCGGGCGAGCAGCTCAGCACGGGGAGAGTCGTAGTGTGCGACAACGACCACCGGGCGGTTGCGCGGAGACGCGAGCGGGCCCGAGGCCTTGTGGTAGGCGATGACATTTTGGCTCACGCCCGTCTTGCCCAGGCGCGAGACTACAGGGCGGCCCGTGCGCTCGAGCACGTAAAGAACGGCGCCGACAACGGCCAGCAAGGTGCCGACCAAGCCGATACCGCCGCCGATGCCCATCAGCAGGGCACCGGCAAACGCAAGAATACCGGTAACGGCAAATGCCAACCTACTGGGCGCCGGGGCATTGAACTCCTGAACCTCGGGATCAAAGCCGTGGTTGCGGAAGATCTGAGCGATATCCTCGGCAGCCAAGCGCTCTTCTTCGCTGCATGCCGGCGTAATGCCGGTGTTCTGCAGCAGGTGGTTAATATAGTTCTGGGTGTTCGCCATATGCGCTCCACATCCATAATCCGACAAATAGGCCCAATGTATGCACATTAGAACCGTATATAGTCGAAAGTATACCCCGAGCGGGCGCAAACGGCCGAATTCTGGGCATCTTAACGCCCCAAGCGGACAAGGATATAGCCTAATCTCCATATCGGACTAAAATCATGGCATCAAACACCTTCCCATGCGAGGATTCTATGACGGCAAGCGATACAACCGTAACGAATAAAAATGGGGCGCCGGAACCCGGTTTCGACAAGACCGCCCAGCGCATCCTCAATCTGTTCTTTGTCCTCAACAGCTCTCCCGAGCCATTGACCACAGAGCAAATTGTCCTGGATTCCGATCTTGGCTATGGGTCGGGCAATATCGACTCGGACAAGCGCAAGTTTCGCCGCGATCGCGAAAAACTCCTCGAACGCGGAATCACGATCAAGGAAGTCCGCGCAGCAGGCGCCCAAGAAACCGAAGAAAGCGCGTGGACCATCGATCGCGAGCACACGTTTGCGGCCGGTGGCCTCATCACCGCAGACGACGCGGACATCTTGCTCGACGCTATCGACCAGACCCTTGCGACCGGTTCGGCCGTGTTTGCCACGCCGCTTGCAGACATACGCTCCAAGATCGCCTACCTCACCGGCGCATCGACCGCAGAAGAGCCTCCCGCCCGTCGCTTACCCGCCGTCGATGCGGTGTGGAGCGCTTTCGCCGAACGCTGCGCACTGCGCTTTTTGTATCAAAACGGGCACGGGGAGCAAAAAGAGCGCACCGTCTGCGTATACGGCATGTTTGAGCACGAGGGTGTGGCGTATTTTTGCGGACTCGACAACGCCACCGATGAAATCAGGACGTTTCGCTGCGACCGTATCGTTCGCGCATGGCGCCCCTCGAAGGCCTACTCCATCCCCGCCGACTTTAACCTGAACGATCGCCTGTTCTTCGAGTTTGATTTTGCCGATTGCAAGCCCGTTATGGCGACCTTTTCGTTTGCCCCGCAAGCCCAGGCCGACATTGTCAGCGGCCTAACGCGCGGTCGCGGGGAGCTCACGCACACCGAAGAGGGTTGGACCTGGACCGTCGGCGTGCGCGACCTTAATGCCGCTGCCTCGTTTTGCATGGAGCACGCCATGGACGGCATGAGACCCGTTGCCCCCGATGCGCTTAAACTGGCATGGAACCACCTCATCGAAAGGACGGTGCACGAGCATGCCCGCGCATAAACTCACCAGCGAGCAAAGGCTCTCGCGTGCGATTGACATCATGGAGGCCCTCTACGCTGCCGGCGAGACCGGTATGACACGAGGGGATATCTGCAGCCGTTTTGATATCACGGGTGCGGCGCTCGACGAAATTATCGATATCGTCTCGACCCTCGCTGACCGTGAGTCGGGCGCACGCATCATCTGCGAGCGCCACGGCGAGTGCATCATCCTGACAGGCGATGCGGGGCGTGTGCTGCCCTTGCGCCTAAGTGCCGCCGAAGGTGCCGTGCTCAACCACGAACTCGAATCGATGGGAATCGACTCTCGGGCAGCAGAGCGTATCCGACACGCCCTCCTACCCGAGAAACTCGGCTACAACCAGCGCGTCGTCGATACCGTTGCCCGAGGATCGCACTGGCAACAGCTGAACTGCGCGATTCAAGACGGCGTTCGATGCCGCATCATCTACCGTTCGATGGACGACACACGGCCGCGTGAGCGTCTCATCGACCCCATGCGCATCGCGACGTATGGTGACCAAACGTATCTGATTGCCTGGGATGTCGAAGTTGATGAGCAGCGCTCCTACCGCATGGACAAAATCGAGGGCCTTGCCCTCACCGACGATTCCGTGGAACGCCACACGCCCGCGTCTGCGTCCCTCCACGAATCCCTTTCCCAAGCGGAGCAGAGCGCAAAACTCCTCATGCCGCTCGACATGGCAGAGCATCTAGACTGGGCCGGCATCATGTCGATTGAGCCAAACGGGGCAGACATGGCAACGGTGACCGTGCGTTATGGGTCAGAGCACTGGCTGTTCTGTCAGGTAATCGCAGCGGGCGGAGACATCCACATACTGGATGACCCCGCCCAGGCAAAGCGTCTATGCGATATGGCGAAGAGCCTGACATGCCCGCTTTAACGGCGTCGCTCGTGGCGTGCACGCCACAGCTGCAAATAATGACCGATCTGCGCCGACTCGATACGCTGGTAGGAAGTCGTGGGCAGCGACGTCAAGAACTTCTTGCCGTAGCCCTTTGTCACCAAGCGCGGATCCGCCAAGATGAGCACGCCGCAATCGGTCGATGAGCGGATGAGACGGCCGGCAGCCTGCTTGACTTCGAGTACCGCCTCGGGCAGCGAGTAGCGCGCCCAGGCGCGGTCTTCGCGCAGGTTGCGCTCACACGAAAGAGGATCCGTGGGGCTCGAGAACGGCAGCTTGGGGATAATGACGCAACGCAGTGTCTCGCCGCTGGCGTCAAAGCCCTCCCAAAAGGCCTTGAGCGCAAAGAGCGATGAGGTCGGCTCGTTGATAAACCGATCGCGCAGGCGACGCGGGGACGAGTTGCGCTGTTGGCAATTGAGCTCCAGGCCCGCTCGCGCCAATTTGGGCTCGACACGGGCATACAGGTCCTCCATGTCGCGCCTGTTAGTGAAGAGCGTGAGCACCGATCCACCCATGGCGAGATGGGCATCGACCAGCACACGCTCGAGCGCCGACAGATAGTGCTCGCGATCGCGCGGATCGGGAATGTCCCCCGCCACGACCACGGCCATATTCGAGTCAAAGTCATAGCTCGAATCCAGGTGTAGCGATGAGGATGTCGACGCACCGATGCGATCGAGGCCGACGGCATGGTTGAAATGCTCAAAGCTCTTAGACACCGTCATGGTCGCCGAAGCGAAGATGGCCGTGTGCACCTCGGGCAGCCACTCGTTCGCCAAGGCCTCGCCGATATCGATGCGCTCGGCGGTCATAGGCTCCCCGCCCGCACGCAGCCGACGGTTAACCTGCAGCGAGTACACGTAGCGCTCATCCGTGCCTTCAATGATGAGCTTGAGATTCTCGACCAACTCGTGCAGACGGCGCGAAATGTCGCCCAGGTCGACGACGACCTCGGGCTTATCGGCAGCGACAGCTTGCACCAGCGCGTCTACGCTTTTATCCGCCTGGTCCAGTGCATCAATTGCGGTATAGGCCGACTGCAAAAAATCGTGCCAGTCATCCGACTCGCGCAGCTCGGGGCCAATCCACAGATTCGCGTTGTCATAGCCCCCGCGGGCACGGCGGCCAAGCTCGCGCACGCCATCGAACACATCGGCAATCGCCATGCTCGCGCGGGCAACCGTCGACGTTGCTTTGGCGGTGAGTCCCAGGTAGAGCGTGGAGCCCTCGGAAGTGGCCAGGTCACGGGAAACCTGACTCAGCGCGCCGGCACTCGACCCACCCAAGCGCTCAAACAGCACGCGCGACTCATCTGCCGAAACCACGCGCGCCCATTGGCGACGAGCCTCGCGCTCGATGGAATGGGCCTCGTCGACCACCCAGTGACGAATCGGAGGCAAAATCCTGCCCTCAGCGGCCACGTTGCGGAACAGCAGGGAATGGTTGGTGACCACCACATCGGCATGTGCCGCGCGACGGCGGGCGCCGTGGACCAGGCATTTATCGGGGAAAAACGGGCATAGGCGACGGGCGCACTCGCGCGACGCCGTCGTAAAGTCGGGACGGTTGACGCTGCGCCAGCGAATGCCGAGCGAGTCGAGGTCGCCATCGGCTGATTGGCAGACGTACGCCATAATGACCGCGACCGCCGTGAGCGTGTCCGCCGGATCGCGCTTGGTGGTAATCTCGACCTGGCCTCGGCTCATGCGCTCAAGCTTGCGCAGGCACGGATAGTGGTCATAGCCCTTGAGAGCGCAAAATGACAGACCACCGTCCAGTTGCTCGGCAAGTTTTGGCAGCTCATGGTACATGAGCTGGTCGGCAAGATTGTTCGATTTGGTCGCAATACCAACCGTGATGTTGTTACGGCGCGCTGCCTCGGCAAAAGGCACCAGATAGGCCATCGATTTGCCGACGCCCGTGCCCGCCTCAATCACGCGATGCGTTCCCGTAACGAGTGCATCACGGACCTCGAGCGCCATCGCGATCTGCTCATCACGCGGCTCGTAGGTGGGATACATGCGATTGACCAGGCCACCTGGCGCATAGTCTGCCTCAATCTCCTCACGACTCGGCATCTTGAGGACCGGCAGTTCGTCGGCGTCCACCCGATCGTCGGCGCGATCGGCCTTGAGAACGTCAGCACGAGCGGCGCTGAGAGAGAAGATAGAACCAGGGTTCTGCCCTGCCAAGAATGAGAAGATAGGACGATAGGACCAAGGCACATCCGGATGCATGTCGGCTAGGCGCGCCATGAGGCCCTGAGGCAAGTCGGTGAGCGCCACGAGCAACACGCGCCATACGCCACACAGGGCGTCGACATCGGCATTGGCGCGGTGCGACACCGAGTCGCAGCCAAACAGGTCGGCCATGAAAGACAGCTTATGC
>CAJKEF010000031.1 GCA_905198825.1 uncultured Collinsella sp.
GGTTGTCTACGGCGCCGGTAAAACCGCCGAGCAGGTTGCCGCCATTATCGAAGCACTGCGCGATGCCGGCCAGGAGCGCATCCTGGTCACGCGCCTGGACGCCGAAAAGGCAGCCCGCACCTCGGAGCTCCTCGACAACGGCATCGACCTGGGATATGCCCCGGACGCACAGCTCGCCCTCGTGGGAGGCAAGCCCTCCCCCACCGGCAACGGACGCATCGTCGTCGCCTGCGCCGGCACGAGCGACCTGCCCGTCGCCGAAGAGGCGGCAGTGACGGCCGAGTTCTATGGCAACGAGGTCAATCGCCTCTACGACGTAGGTGTCGCCGGCCTGCACCGTCTGCTCGCGCATGCCGAGGAGCTTGCCCAGGCACAGGTGGTCATCGCCATCGCCGGCATGGAGGGCGCGCTGGCGAGCGTTATCGGCGGTCTGGTGAGCTGTCCGGTCATCGCCGTCCCCACCAGCGTGGGCTATGGCGCGAGCTTTGGCGGCGTAGCCGCGCTGCTCGCCATGCTCAGCTCCTGTGCCAGCGGCGTTTCGGTCGTCAATATCGACAACGGCTTTGGTGCCGCCTACCAGGCAAGTCTTATCAATCATCTGAGCGCCGGCACACCCTGCGCCCGTTAAGGAGCATTCCATGTCCAACCATCAGCACACGCTTATCATCGACGGCACCTCGGGCATCAGCGGCGATATGACCGTCGCAGCCCTGCTCGACCTGGGCGCCAGCGAGGGGCACCTGCGCGAACAGCTCGCCACGCTGCCGGTCGACGGCTTTTCGATCGCCGTCACGCGAGCAAACAAGCATGGCATCGACGCCTGCGATTTCGACGTCCAGCTTGCAGAGGAACTCGAGAACCACGATCACGATATGGCCTGGCTCTACGGCAACGAAGCAGCTGCCGAGCACACGCACGAGCACGAGCACCACCATCATGACCATGACGAGCACGAACACGAACACCGCCACGAGCATGACCACGAGGGCCATCATCACGCCCACCACCATCACCACCGTTCTTTGGCGGACGTCACCGCCATCATCGATGGCTCGCAGCTAAGCGATGGCGCCAAGCGTCGCGCCCTCGCCATTTTTTCCGTACTCGCCGCCGCCGAGGCCAAGGCTCACGGCAAAACGCCCGAGACCGTCATGTTCCACGAGGTGGGCGCCGTCGACTCCATCGTCGACGTCTGCTCTGTCGCCATCTGCCTCGATGACCTGGGCATCGAAGATATTGTCGTCGAGTCGCTCTCCGAGGGCCACGGCACCATCCGCTGTGCCCACGGCCTCATGCCCATTCCCGTCCCCGCTGTCGTCAACCTATGTCAGGCAGGCAATATCACCCTCACACCTGCACCGGTCGCCGGCGAGCTCGTGACGCCGACGGGCGCCGCCATCGTCACCGCGTTGCGCACGTCCGATCAACTGCCCTCACGCTACCGCATCGAAGCCGTCGGCTACGGCGCCGGCAAACGCCCCTACGAGGGTTGCTCCGGCACGCTCCGCTGCCTGCTCGTTCACGCGGACGCATAGCCATGGATGCCCGCAAGGCAAAAAGCCGTGCCGCCATCGTTGCGGCGTTCTCCGAGCTCCTGTGCGAGGAAGATTACGGCAAGATCACCGTCGGCGACATCATCGCTCGCGCCCATGTGGGTCGGGCCACGTTCTACGGCCTCTTCAAAAGCAAAGATGACCTGCTCGCTGAACTCGTGCGCGATATCTGCACCCATGCCCTCGACGATGACGGTACACCCCTCGACGACCCGCTCGTACAGGTCGAGCATATCCTCAACAACCTCTGGGAACGCCGTCAGGGTGTACGGGCACTGGTAGCCGGCGCCGGTTCACGCGTCTTCGCCGACAGCCTCCGCAAGACCATCATGGCCCGAGCAGCCGAAACCGTCCCTACCGACCCAAACGGCCCCGCCGCCACCATGGACCGAAGCTTCCTACTACACCACATAGTCTCAAGCTTCGTAGGAATGGTCCAATGGTGGGCCTGGCACAACTTCCAAGCAGATAAGGCCGAAGTAGCCAAAGACTACTTATCAGCCATAAAACCCCTCTTCAACTAAGTAAACCCCTCATCCCAAAGTTCCGCCCTCATCTCAAAGACCCGCCCCAACCCAAAGCACAATCCATCCCAAAGTATCGACAACAGCCCAACGCCCCCAACAGCAACAAGCCCCTCCCATCCAAATTCAGATATATATGTTGGGTTGCTTGTACGAACGCAACAAAGATCCCGCAGCCGTCCGCATGGGGTAACTTCCCAGCGCATTCCGCAGGACGCAAAAAGGCTCGCCGCACGAAGTGCGCAGCGAGCCTTTTTGCATGTCCGAGGACGCGCTGGGAAGTTACCCCATGCGGACGGCGGACAACCTATGTAGCCTTGGACTAAAACATGCCCAAGAAACCATGCACAAACAGCGCAGCCACAATGGCACCGACAAACGGCGCGATGCCAGGAACGAGCAGGCCGTACTTCCAGTTGTTGTCAGCCTTGTTCTTGATCGGCAGCACCTGATAGGCCATGCGAGGACCAAGGTCACGAGCCTGGTTCATGGCGAAGCCGGTGATGCCGCCCATGCCCATGCCAACAGCCCAAACGATCAGACCGACGCAGATAGCGAGCATCAGAACGTTCTCGCCGGCGCGGTTAGCGGCAGCAAGGATGGCGCTGATGAACACAAAGGTGCAGATAGCCTCGCAGAAGAAGTTACGGGCGTAGTTCGTGCCCTCGGTGGTGGGGTTGGTCGAGAAGATGTTGCGCTGGGCAATGGGGTCGACGACGCCCTCAGAAGCCTTGAACTCATCGGCATACATAAGCCAAGCGATTACGGCGCCCACAAAGCCGCCGAGCATATCGGCAATCATGAAGGGGATGCAGCTGCTCCACGGCACCAGGCCGACGATGCACTGGGCAAGCACCATGGCGGGGTTCATGCACACGGCGCCGCCAAAGACAAACAGGCAGACCGAGATGCCAAAAGACCAGGTGGTGATGGCAAACATGTGGCCGGAGCCCTGATACTTGGTGCCCTTGAGCACGGTATCGCAGTGCACGCCCACGCCAAAGATGATCATGAGGGCCGTTGCGCCGAATTCGCAGAGGAGTTTGGTAAGCATAAAACCTTATCTTTCTTGTCGGTTATAAACGATTCGTTTGGGCCACGCACTAGTGCTGCGCGACGACAACGCCCAGGCCATCGGGAATGACGGCCACCTTGGCATCGGCACCCTTCATCTCAAAGGCGAGCTTGAGCGCCTCCTCGAGGGTGTTGACCGGCGTCATGTGCATATCCTTGATCATCTGGTGATCGCACAGATCGGTGACCATGATCACAGGGTGATGTGCCAGGATGCGGGCAAAGATCTGGCTCGTCCACTGGTCGGGCAGGGTCTCGTCCTTAGGACGGTCGATGCAGGCACGCTCAAACTCTGCCGGATCATTATCGGCGATGTTGTGATAGAAGCCCTCGCCACCGTGACCGTCGGCACAGCCGGCGACGTCGATGATCACGCCGCCCTCGGGAAGTGTGGCCTCGGCAGAGCACATGCCCTTCACGGCCTGGTAGATGTTCTGGTCGAGCGGGTAGCCACCGTTGGTGGTGATGGCAATCTCGCACTCAACGGGCTCAACGCCGGCAAGGCTCTTCACGAACTCGCAGCCAGCCTCATGCGCCTTGTGGATATCGCCGGCAAAGGAGCCGATGACCTCGTGCTTGCCGTTGAGCACCACGTTAAGCACAAAGGCAAGGTGAGCCATCTCGGCAGCGGCAAACATGTCCTCGCTCACGTGGTTGTGGCACAGGTTGCCGGCACGCGAATGGGAATCGTTCACAAACTGACCGTTGTGGTTGTACATGATGGTCTTGTAGCTGGCGATGCCGGGCAGGACGGACTTGCGGCTGCCGGAGAAACCGGCAAAGAAGTGCGGCTCAATGAAACCCTCGGCAAGCAGCAAGTCGCATTCGGCGGCAATCTTGTTGATGATGCACTCGCCGCCAGAAGGCAGGGTGCCGATCTTTTTCATCATGCTGTCGTCAGTCGCGACGTGCATAACGATTTCCTCGTTGGCAACGATCTCCTCGCCGTACTTGTTGACGAGCTCCTCGTGCGTCGACGGACGATGCATACCCGTAGCAACCAAAATACGCACGCGAGCCTCGGGCGCAGCGGAATGGATGTGATGCAGCAGAATAGGCATCGTCACACGCGAGGGAACGGGGCGCGTATGATCGGAGCTAATGATGACAATATCCTTCTTGCCAGCACAAAGCTCCTCGAGCGAAGGCGAGCCATAAGGGTTGGCAAGCGATTCCTCTACCAGCTCTTCCTGCGATTTTGTGGTCTTAAACTCGTTTTGATGACCTTCCATCACACCCGCGAAGTTCTTATCCTCGAGCTCCAGATGCAACGTCTTGTGGTCAAACGGCAGTTCACATTCAAACAATGATGAGCGCCCTCTTCCTTTCAACTGACACACTAGATAAACCGTTGGAAGGATACGCCGCTCACCGAAAAACACCACCGTCCACCGACTCATTAACACAACGTTCATATTTGACCCTCAACAAAACGGCCGCGATCCCAAACGGGACCGTGGCCGTCTGTCAAAGACACTATAGACAGGATGATTTACGCAGTGCCGAGGCAAACATCTACCCCGAGACGTTCGCACGTAAGCCATTTTGCATAAATGCGTTAATTAATTGCATAAAATGGCGAATGGATTTCTAGCCGTAACAGGGTGGTACCCTCCGGAGCGTGCATTTTTGCGAGTATTCAGCATCGCGAGATAAGATTTTGGTGTCAAAAGTCTTTCAAAAAGTAGATAGTCCTCATGACTCGACCCATCTGGATAGCATGCGGCGAGAAACCAGCCATATATGATCGTCGCCAAAGCCCAATCGTCGTGCAAAAGCATCAACAGGGGCCGCAAACGTCAGCCATAGCCTTATGCACCAATCTTTGGCTGCTGAAAACTCCGTTTTTTGCACGTCGCCCCAAGCACCACCCTCACCCAGCGGCTGATCCGCCGAAAATCGAGGACAAAAGGACCCGATGGGTTTCCCTCTGAATGCATTCCGCAGCACGAAGCCCCCTTATCCGCAGCTCCGAAGGAGCAGGATAAGGGGGCTTCAAGTGCGAGGACGCATTCAGAGGGAAACCCATCGGGTCCCGGTGAGAGCCACAGGGCTATCGATTACCCCGTGTTTTGCAAACCTGCCGAGACGCCGGTCACAGTCGAAAGAATCAGGCTCATGTACTCGGCCTTCTTCTCCTCGGCCATCTCGTCCTGGTTCATACGCACCTCGCGAAGGGCGCGAACCTGGGCGATGGACAGGGCGTCGACATAGGGGTTACGCACGCGAACGGCGCAGCCGAGCACGCGGCGGCGCTGCAGCGGCCACTCGTCACCAACGATGGCAAGGACCCACTTACGCGTGAGCTGCATCTCGGTAAAGACCTTCTCGGACAGATCCTGGCGATCGCCCAGGTGCAGATACATCTTGGCGATGCGCTGGTCGGTCTTGGCGATCGACATCTCGATGTTGTCGATAAAGGTGCGGAAGAACGGCCACTCCTGGTAGGCAGCCTTAAGCTGGTCCAGATCGCCAAACTGCTCGCAGGCGGTACCCAGGCCGTACCAAGCGGCCAGATTGATGCGCGCCTGGCTCCAGCTGAAGATCCACGGAATGGTACGCAGGTCGTCGAGCGACTTGGCACCCAGGCCGCGCTTGGCAGGACGCGAGCCGATCGGCAGCAGACCGACCTCGGTCAGCGGCGTCACGGTCGAGAACCACGGCGTAAAGTCCTCGGTGTTCAGCAGGTCCAGATAGCGCTCGTGGCTTGCGGCGTTGAGCTTCTCGGCCATATCCCAGAACTTCTGCGTAGTCTCGGTGTTGGTCTTCTCGACACTCGGGGCCGACTGCAAAAGCGTTGCGGCGGCAACGGACTCAACATGGCGCTGAGCCAGCGTGCGGTTGCCGTAACGGGCAAAGATGACCTCGCCCTGCTCGGTGAGCTTAAAGAAGCAGTTGACCGAACCCTTGGGCTGAGCCAGCACGGCCTTATTGGCCGGGCCGCCGCCACGGCCCACGGCACCGCCGCGACCGTGCATGAGCACCAGGTCGATATCGTTCTTCTCTGCCCACTTGGCGATGCGCTCCTGCGCGGAGTGCAGCGCGAGCATGGCCGTGGTAGGACCGGCATCCTTGGAGGAGTCGGAGTAGCCCAGCATAACCTCCATGCGGCGGTTGGTCTGGGCAAGGCGCTTCTGCACCACGGGCAGCGTGAGCATCTGGTCGAGCACGTCGACGCAGCCCTCGAGGTCCTCGAGCTGCTCGAACAGCGGGATCACATCGAGCTCGGGGACATCCTCCTCGTGTGCAAAGGACAGGTGGGCGAGCTCAAAGACGTCGGCCACATGCTGGGCGCTCTTGGTGAACGAGATGATATAGCGGTGCGCCATCTTCTTGCCGTAGCGCTTTTGGATGGAGCCGATGGCACGGAAGGTATCGATGACCTCGCGCGTCATGGGCTGCAGGTCGCCATGGATACCGTTCTCGTGGATATCCTTGAGGGCGCGGGCGTGCACCACGGAGTGCTGACGGAACTCCATCTCGACCATATGGAAGCCGAAGGACTCGACCTGCCAGATGATGGTCTGGACCGGGCCGTAGGCAGCACGGACGGCACCGCAGGCGGCCAGCGAACGCTGGACGACGCGCAGGTCATCCAGGAACTCGTCGGCGCTGTGGTACATGGTGTCGGTGATACGGCGCACGGTGGCGTTCAGACGGTCGGCCATGACGAGCATGACGGCGCGATGCGGCTCGTGCTCGGAGATCAGCTCGGCGCGGGCCGTGTACCGAGGGCTCATCTCGACCTGATGGTTCCACAGGTTAATGAGCTCGGCCGACGGCTTGCTGTAGGTGGCCTCGAGCGTGAGGTTGCGGCCGATGTGGCGGCACTTGTCCTCGAGCTTGAGCACCATGTGCGTAAAGTACTTGGCGGCGACCTCACGGCTCACCTTGGCGGTGACGTTGGGGTTACCGTCGCGGTCGGAACCGATCCAGCTGCCGGGATGGAAGAACGCCGGGCACAGCGGCGGCACAGTACCGGCCTTGTCGCCCAGCACCCAATCGTCAAAACGACGATAGATAACGGGGATAACGTCGAACAGCGTGTTATCGAAGATGTCGATGATGGTATCGGCTTCCTCGACCGGCGTGGGCTTCTTGAGCGCGATGGGGCTCGTACGCACCAGGGCGTCGATCTCCTGCAGCATATGGCGCTCGTTCTCCACCAGGTCGGAGCCGCCCAGACGCGGACGCTCCTCCAGCAGGTTGGAGATACGGCGGATCTTGCCCTCGACGGCCTTACGACGGGCCTCGGTGGGATGTGCGGTAAAGACAGGGTGGAACTCGAGCTTGTCGAGCAGCTCGTTGGCACCCTCGACACCCAGCTCATTCACCAGCTGGTGATAGGCAACGGTAAGCTCGTTGGCAGGATCGACCTCGGTATCGGTCGACGCACCGGCCTCGCGCTCGCGCAGCTGCGCCACACGGTAGTTCTCCTCCGACAGGTTTGCCAGATGGAAAAAGCTCGTAAAGGCGCGGACAATGACCTGCTGCTTATCGAGCGGCAGGCTGTCGATCAAATCGACGACCTCACGAAATGCCACGGCAGTGGGCTCGTCGGCGGTGGGCACGCCCTGCTCGTCGACGGCTTCGTCGGCAGCGCAGGTACCGGGGTTGCCGGCATTGACCACAATCTCGGCTGTCAAAATCTTGTCGAACAGGTCCGCGATCTCGGGATCATACTCGCTAAGCACACGGCGCTCCAGGCGCAAGAACAGCGCCAGATTGTCGCGCAGCTCCTCGGGGATCTCGATCTCGGCGAGACGCTCCCTGGACTCGGCATTCGAGCCGATTCGGTTAACGAGGCGGTTGACCACGGCAGCGACGCGCGCCGCGGCTTCGGGTACAGACTGGTTGCTTAGGTTCTCAGCCACGTTTCCTCCCATTCCTCCTTCTATGCACGTAACATGCGGTATTCATTATAGGCGCTTGAGAAATACTTTCGACACTGATTGCGCTTTACCACACAAAAGTATTTTCTGCATTGCAAAGGTTTTTGCCCTAAATGGTCGTATTTCTCGGTGGGCGGCATACGTAAACGGGGGCATTCCGCATAAAAGCGAAACACCCCCGTAACAATCGCTCTCCATGAGCAGGGCACGTTAGCAGGCCCGAAGCTCAAAAAGATGCGCTACAGGCGCTCGCGAACCGCCTCGACGACGTTGGCCAGATCGGCAAGGACCTCTTCGTGGCTCTCCATGTCGCGCACCTTGACCTTGCCGGCGGCAAGCTCGTCGCCGCCCAGGACCAGGATGAGCTTGGCGCCCACCTTATCGGCCTGCTTAAACTGGGCTTTGAGCGAACGGCCCTGATAGTCGGCCTCGGTCACGATGCCTGCGGCGCGAAGCTCCTGCGTAATGGCAAAGACGTTCTGGCGCAGCTCCTTGCCGGCGTTGGCGACATAGACGCACGGGGCCTCATCGGCACCCAGATCGCTGCCAAAGGCCTGCAGGGCCAGCAGGGCGCGCTCAAAACCGACGGCAAAGCCGACGCCCGCCGTGGGCTTGCCACCCTCGAGCTCGACCAGGCCGTCGTAGCGGCCGCCGCCACCGATGGAGCCGACGCCGGCGCCAGGGGCCTCGACCTCAAAGACAGTGCGGGTGTAGTAGTCCAGACCACGCACCAGGGTGGGATCCTCGACATACTCGATACCGGCGGCATCCAGATAGCGCTTGACCTGCTCGTAGTGCTCGCGGCACTCGTCGCACAGGTTGTCACCCATCAGCGGAGCCTCGGCCATGACCTCGCGGCAGTGGTCGTTCTTGCAGTCAAAGGCACGCAGCGGGTTGAGCTCGGCGCGCTCGCGGCACTCATCGCACATCTCGTCTGCGTGATCGAGGATGAACTGCTTAACCTGCTCGCGATAGGCCGGACGGCACTGGGCATCGCCCATCGAGTTAATGAGCAGACGAAGCTTGGAAAGATCGAAGCCCAGGCGCTTGTAGAACTCCATGAGCATGATGATGCACTCGGCGTCTGCCGCCGGATCGGGAGCGCCGAGCCACTCGATGCCCACCTGGTGGAACTGGCGCAGGCGGCCCTTCTGGGGACGCTCGCCGCGGAACATGGCCTCGGCGTAGTAAGCCTTAAACGGCGTGGAGCCCTGGGGCACCAGGTTGTTCTCGACGACGGCGCGCACCACGCCGGCCGTGCCCTCGGGGCGAAGTGCCAGGCGCTGCTTGGGCTTGAGCTTGGTATCGGTACCCTCGGTAAAGACGCGCTCAAGGTTGGCGCCGCTAAACACGCGGAACATCTCCTTGCGCACGACGTCGGTCGACTGGCCGATGCCGTGGACAAACACATCTACCTGCTCGATCGCGGGCGTCTCGATGGGTTTAAAACCAAACGGCTCGAACACGCCGGCCGCAATCAGCTGCATCTTTTGCCAGGCGCGCATCTCGGCGCCGATAAGGTCGCGGGTTCCCTCCGCCTTCTGTGCCTGCATGGGCAAACACCTTTCTTTTGTATCGCGTCATAGGTAGTGGTCATTATACGGCACAAACACAAACCGCGGCGGCGCATCTGACCGAACGAGGGTATGGGGGCTCGTTC
>CAJKEF010000032.1 GCA_905198825.1 uncultured Collinsella sp.
GCTGCAGCTTCATGCCCATGCCGCGGGAGAGGTTCTTGACCTTTGTCTTGGGATCGAGGCCAAATCGGTCGATGAATCCGGCGAACGTTTTGCGGTCCCACGTGGGGTACGCCTGACCTACGAGTGCCTCGATCTGGCCCACCTTGAGCGTTGAAGGGAAGGGGCATGTGTCCAGGACGAGACCGACGCGGGAGCGCAGGCAGCGCTGTGTCTCATCGGGCGCGTCGACGCCACAGCGCTGCCCAAACAGGCGCACCTCGCCGGCATCGAGCTTGATAAGCCCGAGCGCGGCGCGAATGGTCGTTGTCTTGCCGGCACCGTTAGCGCCCACAAAGCCAACAATCTGGCCGGGCTCCACGGCGAGCATGACATCACGCAGCGAAAAACGGTCGCTCACGCGGCGTGAGACACCTTTGAGTTCTAACAAGTTTTGCATGGTATAGCCTTTCTTGCAGATGGCTACTGCATGGTTTCGGGGGCTACGAGGTCGAGCATCTCGTGCAGTTTGTCGCGCGTGACGCTCAGGGCTTCGGCTTGTTCTGCCGCCTGCGTAAGCAGCTCTTCGATATGGCAGAGCTGGTTTTCACGCAAGAGTTCTTGGTTGCCGTCGGCAACAAAGCAGCCCTTGCCCTGCACGGTACAGATAAACCCGAGCTGCTCCAGATCGGCGTAGGCGCGCTTGGTGGTGATGACGCTCACGCCCAGGTCGCTCGCGAGTGCGCGGATGCTGGGGAGTTTGGCTCCCGCGGCGAGCGTGCCCGAAAGGATTTGAGCTTTGACCTGCGAGGATATCTGCTCGTAGATGGGCTTGTCGCTCGAATTGGATAGGATGATGTCCACAGCGGCTCCTTAGCTGTTGGGCTACACGTGTATATAACCGGAAAGTACAGTATATATACACTATGCACAGTTATGCAAGAGGAAAATAGGGATTGTCCGCTCGTTCATTCATCTCAATCTGTAACATCTGGAAGCGATTTGGACGGCTACCTGTTACAGATTGAGATTTTGCTGGCGGGCCCCACCTGGTTGTCTCAATCTGTAACAACTGGAGAAGTTTTTGGCTGCTAGATGTTACAGATCGAGACATTGGCCACCCGTCTATCCTTATATCTCAATCTGTAACAGATTGACCCGTTTTGAGTGGCTAGATGTTACAGATCGAGATCTTTCTGGGACGCCCACCTGTTTGTCTAAATCTGTAACAGATAGAGGTTCAAAAACCGTCTAGATGTTACAGATCGAGACAAACTGCTGCGGAGTGCCGCCATCGACTGCTACCTTGGGCCCCAACTGATGAATTTGTCCTGATAGGTGCCCTGCTGCAGCATTTCGCGGCTACAATAGTGCGGTTACAACGACGTAATGCACTCAATGCAAGAAAGGATCCGCATGGCAAGCCTGTCGGATGAAATCTCGTCGCGCCGCACATTCGCGATCATCAGCCACCCGGACGCCGGTAAGACCACGCTTACCGAGAAGTTGCTGCTCTATACCGGCAGCATCCAGACTGCCGGCTCGGTCAAGGGCAAGAGCTCGGCCAAGCATGCCGTCTCGGACTGGATGGACATCGAGAAGGAGCGCGGTATTTCCGTCACCTCCTCGGTGCTGCAGTTCACCTACAACGGCGCCTGCGTCAACATCCTCGATACCCCCGGCCACCAGGACTTCTCGGAGGATACCTACCGTACGCTTATGGCCGCCGACGCCGCAGTCATGGTCATCGACGGCGCCAAGGGCGTCGAGGCCCAGACCAAAAAGCTCTTTAAGGTCTGCACGCTGCGCCACATTCCCATCTTCACCTTTGTGAACAAGCTCGACCACGAGGCCCGCGATCCGTTTGAGCTCATGGAAGAGATCGAGAACGTCCTGGGCATCAATACGTATCCCATGAACTGGCCGATCGGCAGCGGCCGCAACTTCCGCGGTGTGTTCGATCGTCAGACCCGTCGCGTCATTGCCTTTGAGGGCGACGGTCACGCCAACGCCACCAAGAAGGTCGCCGAGGTCGAGGCCGAGCTGGGCGATCCTTCTATGGACGAGCTCATCGGCGAGGAGAACCATAAGAACCTGATGGACGACATCGAGCTGCTCGATGGTGCCGGCGACGAGCTCGACTTGGATGCCGTGGCCTGCGGCAAGCTGAGCCCGGCGTTCTTTGGCTCGGCGCTCACCAACTTTGGCGTGGAGCCCTTCCTCAAGGAGTTCCTGCGTCTGGCCCCGACGCCGCGCGCCTATACCGATACGCTCACCAACGAACCGGTCGATCCCTGCCGCGACGACTTTAGCGGCTTTGTGTTTAAGATCCAGGCCAACATGGACAAGAACCACCGCGACCGCATCGCCTTTGTGCGCATTTGCTCGGGTAAGTTCGAGCGCGGCATGGATGCCTTCCACGTGCAGGGCAACCGCAAGCTTAAGCTCGCTACGGGTACCTCGATGATGGCCGATGACCGCGCCATCGTGGACGAGGCGTACGCGGGCGATATCGTGGGCCTGTTCGACCCGGGTATCTTTAGCATCGGCGACACCGTGTGCTCCGGCAAGCGCCACGTGCAGTATCCGCAGATCCCGACGTTTGCCCCCGAGATGTTCGCTCGCATTACGCAGGTCGACACGCTCAAGCGCAAGCAGTTCGTCAAGGGCATGGAGGAGCTTGCCCAGGAGGGAGCTATCCAGATCTTCCGCGAGCTGGGTGCCGGTATGGAGAGCGTCATCGTGGGCGTGGTCGGCGTGCTGCAGTTTGAGGTGCTCGAGCGCCGTCTCAAGGCCGAGTACCGTGTTGAGGTTCGTCGCCAGCCGCTGCCCTATACGGACATCCGCTGGATCCAGAACGACCCCGACACCATCGATATCCCGGGCCTTTCGCTCACGCGCGACACGCTGCGCGTCGAGGACATGCGCGGCGGTAAGCTGCTGCTGTTCACGAGCCCGTGGAACGTGGATTGGGCAACCGACCACAATCCCGACCTTATCCTGTCGGAGTTTGGCAACGTAGCGTTTTAACGCATCGGCGCGGTGGCCCTGCGGGGCTGCCGCGCCGTTTGCTTGCCTGATGCCGTGTGAGCGGCTATCATACCCACCGTCGTCTCAAGACCGGGGCGTCCGAGCAGTTCGGGTCCGATATCCTGCTCGTTAAACCTAAAACCAAAGGAGTACATAATGATCAAGAAGGTCATGGAGGACTACAAGGTCCTGCTGCGGAGCATTCCCGCGGCAACGGTTTCGCTGTTTTTCGTGAGTGTCATCATGATGAACCTGCTGGCCAACAAAGAGCTCATCAGCCTGCCGTATCTGGCACTCGATTGCGGCTTTGTGGTGAGCTGGGTTTCGTTTTTGTGCCAGGACATGATCTGCAAGCGCTTTGGCGCCAAGGCATCCATCAAAATCTCTATCCTCGCGCTGCTGGTCAACCTGGCCGTGAGCCTGTGCTTTTGGGCATGCTCGCTCACGCCCGGTATGTGGGGCGCCTACTACGACACGGGCATGATCGAGGTTAACACTGCCCTTAACGCTACCATCGGTGGCACCTGGTACGTGGTGCTGGGCTCTTCGCTGGCAATGCTCGTCTCTGCCGTGGTTAACTCCACGCTCAACCAGTCGCTCGGCCGCATGCTCAAAAAGAATAATTTTGCGAGCTTCGCCTTCCGCTCCTATGTGTCCACGGGTGTTGGCCAGTTTATCGACAACCTGGTCTTTGCCATTGTGGTGAGCCACACGTTCTTTGGTTGGACCTGGGTGCAGGTCCTTATGTGCTCGCTGACCGGCGCTGTTGCCGAGCTGCTGTGCGAGGTCTTCCTGAGCCCCGTGGGCTACAAGGTCGTGCGCGGCTGGGAGCGCGAGAATGTGGGCTCCGAGTACCTCGAGCGCCACGCAACCGCCTAAGGAGCAAGTATGCGGGTTTTGATCACGGGCGCTTCGGGCGGTATCGGAGCCGCGTGCGTGCAGCGCTTTTTGGATGAGGGCCACGAGGTCGTGGGCTTTGATCTGCTGTCTCCGGCGATCGAACACGAGCGCTACCGCCATCTGATCGTTGATGTCCGCGAGCCGGACTCGTTTCCAAGCGACCTTGAGCCTCAGGTAATCGTGAACGTTGCCGGTACGCAGGATTCGGCCGACGACATCGCCGCCAACCTGTGTGGCACCATCAACGTGACCGAGCGCTACGCCTTTGTGGGGGAGGGGCTTGCCGCCAAGCCGACACTGGCTATCAAATCCGTGGTCAATGTGGGGTCGGCGAGCGGACATACGGGATCGGAGTTTCCCGCCTATGCCGCCAGCAAGGGCGGTGTTATCGCCTACACCAAGAACCTTGCAAACCGCCTGGCGCCGCAGGCCATCGCCAACAGTGTGGACCCGGGCGGCGTTATCACGCCGCTCAACCGTTGTGTGATGGAAGACGAGCACCTGTGGAACCAGATTATGGAGCTCACGCCGCTTAAACGCTGGGCAACCGCCCAAGAGATCGCCGAGTGGATCTACTTTGTGGGCGTGACCAACCGGTTTATGACCGGGCAGAGCCTGCTGATCGATGGCGGCGAGGCCGGCCGCACACAATTTATTTGGCCCGAATAGGAAACGCGTCCGATGGAAAGCCGTCGGGCGCGTTTTTGATGTATCGATTTTTAGCCGAGGCAAGTCCAGTTGACGGGGGTCGAGCCGTGCTGCTCGAGTAGCCGATTGGCTGCCGAGAAGGGGCGCGACCCCATAAAAGCGGGGAGTTCTGCCGTGGCACGGTTGGCCGAAAGCGGCGAGGGGTGCGTGGAGGCCAGGCAGAACTTGCCGGTTGCCTTGCCCGCGCCGGTCGCGGCGAGCTTGCCTTCGACCATCTGCTGGGCAAAGCGACCCCATGCCAGAAAGACTACCGGCTGAGGCAGCTGGCAGCAGCGTTCGATAACGTAGTCGGTGAGCGCGCTCCAGCCCAGTTTGGCGTGCGAGTTGGCGGCATGCTCGCGCACGGTGAGCGTAGTGTTGAGGAGCAGGACGCCCTGCAGTGCCCATGGCGTTAGGTCTCCCGTGGCGGGAATGGGGCAATCCAGATCGGCTTTGAGCTCCTTATAGATGTTGCGCAGGCTTGGCGGCAACTTGGTTTGCGTCGCGGGGACCGAGAACGACAGCCCCATGGCCTGGTTGGGCCCGTGATAGGGGTCTTGACCCAAGATGACAACCTTGACCTGGTCGGCCGGCGTGTAGGCGAGGGCATTGAGGATGTCGTCTTGTGCCGGGTAGATGGTCTGCTCGGTGCGCAAAAGGGCGATGCGCTCGAGCAGTTGGTTCGTAGTGTCACGTACCGGCTGCGGCGCATCGCCCAACCAAGTTGCTATGTTGCGGTCGCGAATCGCGGTGTCCATGGGGCTCCTTTATGGCAGATGCTCTGTTGGCATCTATTGTAAAGGCGCACCGGTTGCCTTTATGCCGCGGCTGTGTGAAGAGTGGGGTCTATGAGACGTGCTCGGGCGCTCCTGCCATGCGAGCCTGTCCATGTGCGCGAAGGCGCGGAAGCTCGACGGTTGCCACCATGACGCCGGTGAGGATGAGAGCTGCACCCAGGAAGGCGATGGGGCTTAGGACCTCGCCGACCAAGAAGAACGAAAAGACGGCGGAGCAGACTGGCTCGAGCGAGAAGGCGAAGCCGGTGGTCTCGGCGGGCACGTGGGGCTGTACGAGTGTCTGGGTGATAAAGCCATAGGCAGAGCAGATGAGTGCGAGCGCGACGACGACCACGATCTCGCTCGGCGTGCCGGGAAGCGTGAAACCGCCAAAGGTGAATGCGGCGATACCCGAGAATAAGCCGCCGAAGCCCAGCTGCCAAACGCCCAGGGCCAGTGGGTCGACATCTTCGACAAAGCGCTTGGCGACAATGATGTGTCCGGCATAGACAAAGGCGGAGAGCAGCATGATGAGCGCGCCCGGGTTCAGGCTGGTAAAGTCGGCGCCCGAGAGCAGCAGCATGCCGCAGGTGACGATGGCGGTGCCGATGAGTACCTTGCGCTCGGGGGCGCGGCGCAGCAGGGCGGCGTTGGCAAACGGCACGATCACGACCGTCAGGCTCTGCAAAAAGCCGGCAGTGGAGGCAGAGGTGAGGCTGGAGCCCAGGCACATGCAGGTGAGCTCGGTTGCCATGATGGCACCGATGATAGCAGCGCGAACCATAAGGTCGCGGTTGATGCGGAACGCGCGCTTGTGGAAGAGCAGCAGGCAAGCCGCAAAGGCGATGATGCAGCGCAGCGCGACGATGCTCGTGGCGTTCATGCTGTCCATGCCGATCTTCATGAGGGGGTACGAAAAGCCCCATGCGACGGGAACGGAAAATGAGAGCGCGATTGCTTTTTTGCGATCCATGGGACTCCTTTTGTTACAGAACGGTTTCGTAAAAAGGATTCTGCTCCCAGATGTGGATGTAGTAAAGCGAATGTATCTTCAGTATGATTAAGAAATACTAATGCTGGAAGAAAAAGCCCTGGCAAAACGTTTTACGGCTACATCGATGTGGAGGCACGATGGTATCGCGGTATCAAATTGTTTGTATGGTGGTCGATTGCGGCAGTCTGAAACGTGCAGCGGACGAGCTGGGCTACACACAAAGCGCGGTGAGCCAGGCCGTCAAGGCGCTCGAGCGCGAGCTGGGTACCACGCTTATCGAGCGCGGCAAGCAGGGCGTGTCGCTTACGCGCGACGGCAAGCAGTATCTGCCGTACCTGCGCCAAATCGTAACTGCCGAGGCCGAGCTTGAGGGCAAGCGCCAGGAACTGCTGGGGCTTTCGTCGACCGATATTCGCATCGCGACGTTTACCAACGTGAGCCGAACCGTGTTGCCGCGTGTGATCCGCGACTTTGGGGCGCTGCACCCGGGCGTACGCTTTACCCTCAAGCAGGGCGATTACACGCGCAACGCTCAATGGGTGCACGATGGCGTGGTTGACTTTTGCTTTACGGCGCGCGGATTTACCGCTGGACTCGAGAAGCGCGTGGTCTATCACGACGAGTTGGTAGCATTGTTGCCGACCGCGCATCCGCTGACGGCAAAGGAAAAGGTGACACTCGCCGACCTAGCGTCCGAGCCGTTTGTGCTGCTGGATGAGGGCGAACAGAGCCTGGTGCTCGATGCATTTGCGGCGCATGGGCTGTCGCCGCACGTGACGAGTGAGGTGACCGACGACTACACCATCATGGCGATGGTGGAGGAGGGCCTGGGCGTGAGCATGCTCTACCGTCGTACTGTAGAGGGCATGCAAGCCGATATTCATGTGCGGCCCATCGTGCATGCCCCCTCGCGCGACGTGGTGGCCGCCTGGCGCAGCTGGGACACCATGCCCATCGCCACGAGGCGCTTTATCGACTATATGAGCTCGCATATTGTCAATTAATGACTGGCGTGGCGTTGGGTGCGGTGTTTAGCGGGCTGTCACTTTGGCTTGGGTGGCGCGATAGGTGCGTGCCGGGTGGCAAAGTAGTACCGCAACGACCATAAAGAACGCCGTGGTGCCCAGGCTGATGGGGTAGACCATCATGATGTTTGCAAAGGTGCGGAAGTGCGGGAACACGCAGAACACCCAATAGAAGCGGATGCCGCAGACGCAGATCATGGTGATGAGGGCGGGCGTGAGCGAGATGCCAAAGCCGCGCAGGTAGCCGGACATGTTTTCGTAGAACATGCTAAAGGCGTACGCCGGGAAGATCGAGCATACGCGGATATAGCCGATTGAGACGATGTTGGGATCGCTATTGAACAGCGACAAGATCTCGCGCCCCAGGCCGACAATAACGATGATCGTGGTGAGTGCAACGATACCGCCTTCGACCAGGCAGACCTTGAGCGTCTTGGTGCAGCGGTCGATCTGGCGGGCACCGTGGTTTTGTCCCACAAAGGTGGTGCACGCCTGGCTAAAGCTGTTGAGCAGGTTGTAGCACACGTACTCCAGGCTCATGGCGGCACTCGATGCCGCCATGACCTCGGTGCCCAGGCTGTTGATGGCAGACTGGATGATGATGTTGGCGACGGCAAAGACGGCGCTTTGGATGCCGGCGGGCAGGCCGATCTTGACGATGCGCTTGAGGGCGACGGGGTCGATAGCCAGGTCGCGTAGGGTGACGCGGACGACGGAGTCGGTCTTGAGCAGGCGGATAAAGAGCGTAGCGGCGCTGACGGTGTAGGCGATGGCGGTGGCGATGGCGACGCCCGCGACGCCCCAGTGGAGTACGGGGACAAAGATGAGGTCTAGGCCAATGTTGAGGACGGTGGACACGGCAAGCGCCTGTAGCGGCATGCGGGTGATGCCGACGGAGCGGAAGATCGCGGCCTCAAAGTTGTAGAGCAAGATTGAGGGCAGGCTGAGCAAAAAGACGCGCAGGTAGAGCGAAGCGAGTGGCATGGTTTCGGAGGGAACGTTGAGGGCGGCGAGCATGGGCTCGGCAAAGATCTCGCCCAGTGCAATGACGACAAAGCCCACAAGTGCCATAAGAATCGAGGTATGGACGGCGCGTTTGACCATGTTCTGATCGTTGCGGCCGATAGCGTTGGCGATGACCACGTTGGAGCCAAGCGACATGCCAATAAACAGGTTGAGCATAAGACTGGTAAGCGGAACATTGGAGCCGACCGCCGCCATGGCGAGGGTTCCCTGGTCGCCCGAGAAGTTACCGATGATGACCGTGGCGATGAGGTTCGACAGTTGCTCCAAGATGCTCGTGGCGGCCACAGGGAAGGCGAACAGGGGAACATTGCGCCACAGCGATCCGGTGGTCATGTCAATGTGCTTAGATACGGTGTCAGCCATACGCTCTCAATCTCTAACATGCTCTTTTGTGCTTATTTGCGCAGACGATGATACTCCTAATTGGCTAGTCGTTGGGGACGTTCTTAAACGACTGGTCATTCAAGAACGTCTCCAATGACTAGGTGGGGGAGGCGTGCGACAATAGTGGGCGTTGTGTTGTTCGCGCTAAGGAGTTGCCATGTTGTTGTGTCCCGTTTGCCATGAGCCGTTGGTGGACGACGAGCGCGGTGCTGTGTGCGCGGGTGGACACCGGTTTGACCGTGCGCGCGAGGGCTATCTATATCTACTGCGCTCGTCCAAGAGCGGCGACTCTATGGGAGATCCCAAGTCGCAGGCACGCAGCCGTCGTGACTTTCTGAACCGTGGATACTACGCGCCGTTGCGCGATGCGATGGTCGAGCTGGTGCGCAAACAGGTGTCTGGGCGCGCCGCGTCTGTGAACGGCCCCATGACGCTGCTCGATATTTGCTGCGGCGAGGGCTACTACACCAGCGCCATGGGCGCGGTGCCGGGCGTGGACGCTTACGGGTTCGACTTGGGCAAAGAGATGGTGCGCCTGGCCGCCAAGCGCGGCGATGCGACCTATTTCGTGGCCAACATGAAGGATATCCCCGTGGCCGATGGCGCCTTCGATATGGTGACCGAACTCTTTGCTCCCTTTAACGAGCGCGAATTTGCCCGCGTGCTGGCGCCAGAGGGCTCGCTCTACACCGTGGTGCCGGGCGCCCGTCATCTCTTTGGGCTCAAGGAGGTGCTCTACGACACGCCGTACCTTAACGATGAGAAGCTGCCGAAGACCACCGAGCTCGAGTTAGTCGGAACGCAGCGGG
>CAJKEF010000033.1 GCA_905198825.1 uncultured Collinsella sp.
CGGCGCGGTTCGGAAGTATCTCAATCTGTAACACCTAGCCCACTTTTAACGGTCCAGTTGTTACAGACTTAGACAAACCGGCAGACAACGAAAGCGGCAACGCCCGTGATAGACGTTGCCGCTTTTCTATTGAGAAAACTGCTCGGTTTTCGTTACTAACCACCACAAAGGGGACAGGCACCTTTGTGGTGGTTTTGGCCTTAGCCTGCCCCTGTTTGCTAGACCGTGATGACGTTGTCCATTGCCCGGTACTTGGCGGGGACCTCGCCTGCGGTAATAATCGTTGCGTCGCGGAAGTCCGCGAACTTGACGGGCGCCACCATGCCAAATTTACTGGCGTCCGAGATTACGAAGCGCTTGGCTGTATGACGCATCGAGATGCGCTTTACTTGCGCCTCCTCGATATCGGGCGCCGTGAAGCCCTGCTCGGCGGCAATGCCGTTAGAGCCCCAAAAGCCACAGTTGAAGTTGTAGCGGTCTAAGGTTGCCAAGGCATCGGGGCCAACGAGCGCCTCGGTCTCGGGTTTGAGCTCGCCACCCAGCACCACGGTACGCATGCCGCGCAAAGCAAGGCGTTGAGCATGGAGCACGGAATTGGTCACATAGGTGACATCTTCAAGGTGTGGAAGATGCTCGATGAGTCTGAGCGTCGTCGAACCCGAGTCGATGTATACAAAGCTCTCGGGCTCCACAAGTGCCGCCGCACGGGCGCAGATACGCTCCTTGTCGTCGTTATGGAGGTCGCTGCGCTCATTAAGCGTTAGGTCGCGCGTCACGTGCGCGCGCTCAAGACTCGTCGCTCCACCGTGGACCTTGGCGATGCGATGCGCTCGGTCGAGCGTCTGCAGGTCGCGCCGAATGGTAGACGCCGTCACGCCCAGGGCTTCGGCAAGCTCCGGCACGGTAACCGAGCCGGCCTGCTGAACCATCGACACGATCGCGTTGAGCCTATCTTCCGCTAGCATCGCTTACTCCTCCTCGGGGTACACGACTCCCCAGTCGGCGCGAAGCTTGGTCATAAGCTCCATAACATCAGAAGCATATTCCAGCAGCTCGCGCTTGGAGTCGTCGCCGGCAACGGCCTTCTCAAGATCGGCCATCTCATAGCAAAGGGCGTAAGCCTCGGTGCCCGCGTGGACCTCCTCGCGGTGGCCGTCCGCAGTCCACACGATGGTCGCGTGATCGGCACGCGGATACTCGTTGACCTCGATATAGCACTTGTCAAAGCTGATGACCGAGCGCTTGGGCTGCTTGGAGTGAAGCGTAAGGCTCACAACACCCAGCTGTTGCTCAGCATTACGGCAGACAATGCCGCCCGCAACGTCGACACCGGTCTCACAGGTGTTGCCGAGCGAAACGACCTCAGCGGGCTGGCTTGCCATAAAGAGGCGCATGACGGACAGGGCATACACGCCAATGTCGAGCATGGCACCGCCAGCAAGGTTGCGATTGTAAAAGCGGTTGGTCAGGTCGCCGTACTCCTTGTAGCTGCCAAAGTTGAGTTGGGCGAGGTTCATGCGGCCAAACTCACCGGCATCCATGCGGCGGCGCAGCTCCTGATACAAGGGCATGTGAAGCACCGTGGTGGCGTCCATGAGGACCACGTTATGCTCGTCGGACATGGCGCGGGCCTCGTCAAGCTCGGCGGAATTGAGGGTAATGGCCTTTTCGCAGAGCACGTGCTTGCCAGCTGCCAGAGCGGCTCGCAGGTAGGTGATATGCGTGTTGTGCGGCGTGGTGATATAGACGGCGTCGATATCCGGATCGGCGTAGAGGTCCTCGACCGTCTCATAGACCTTCTCGATGCCATACTGCTCGGCAAAAGCCTGAGCCTTGGACAGCGTGCGGTTGGCAACACCCGCAAGCTTGCGGCCGGCAAGAGCGAGAGATTGGGCCATCTGGTTGGCGATAACGCCGCACCCGATCACAGCCCAACGAAGCTCGGGAGCCGTAAAGATATCATCGGGGAATGGCTTGTCCTGGACCGAAGCGAACGCTGCCTTTGCTGCTGCCGCAGAGTCGAGTGGAGCCTGCTTGGAATCTGCCATATGTGCCTCCTGAATCATGGAGCGTCTAACATTTCTGCTTCTCTATACTCGCACAAACGCGCGCGCATTTGCTCTTATTTGCGTGTTTATTTGCTTACGGTCATCATTTAGCCATTATTTGCACATATATGCGCGGGTACACGCATTATCGCGCAATGACATGCGCGTAAATGCGCACATAACGATCCTTATGAAACATAAAGGGGCGGAACAACATAGCCATAAAAGACAGAGTAGGCCGTATCACTCCACCCCTCTGGGGGCATCAGACATCAAAGGACCGTCCCAAACTGCCGGCACATAGGGACTGTCCCCAACGACTGGTCATTTAAGTCTGTCCCCAATGAATGGTCCCCAATGAATGCCAAGCGACTTCCACTCATTTAAGTCTGTCCCCAATGAGTAGGGATCAAAAAGGCCCGGGTGCCGTGGCATCCGGGCCTTTGCTAGCAACTTGATGTTGCGGGCAGCTTAGAACTTGTGGCCGCACTTCTTGCAGACGCGCAGCTTGTTCTTGCCGTCCTTCTCGTGACCGACGCGGGTAACCTTACCGCACTCGGGGCAAACGAGATTGACGTTGGAGGCGTCGATGGGAGCCTCCTGCGAAACGATGCCGCCCTGCTGGTTGGCAGCGTTGGGCTTGACGGCCTTCTTGACGACCGAAACGCCCTCGACAACGACCTTGTTCTCGGCGGGGAGAGCACGCAGGACAACGCCCTGCTTGCCGCGATCCTTACCAGAGAGAACCTGGACCTTATCGCCCTTCTTGATATACATATATCTCCCCTAACTACAGGGTCTCGGGAGCGAGCGAGACGATCTTCATGTACTTCTTGTCACGAAGCTCGCGAGCGACGGGCCCGAAGATACGGGTGCCGACGGGCGAACCATCGTTGTTGATGACAACGCAGGCGTTCTCATCAAAGCGAATGTAGGAGCCATCCTTGCGGCGGATCTCCTTAACGGTGCGAACGACGACGCAACGGACAACGTCCTTCTTCTTGACGTTAGCGCCAGGGGTAGCCTCCTGGACAGCACCGATGAACGTATCGCCGATGCCTGCATAACGACGCTTGGAACCGCCAAGCACCTTGATGCAGCGAATCTTGCGAGCGCCGGAGTTGTCGGCGACGTTCAGCATGGTTTGCATCTGAATCATGGTAGATGTTCCTCCGAACTAAGAACCGAAGAGAGGTGCGCAGCCTTTATGCGGCCCGTGGTATGCAAGCCAGGCATACGCACATCTTCGGAAACGTACAAGTCGTAAGAGCGACTGCTTATTTAGCGCGCTCGACGACCTCGATGAGGCGCCAACGCTTCATCTTGGACATAGGACGGGTCTCCATAACGCGAACGGTGTCGCCCACGCCAGCCGTGCACTCCTCATCGTGAGCGTGCAGCTTCTTGGAGCTGGTCATCATCTTGCCGTACTTGGGGTGACGCTTGCGCTCGGTGACGGTGACGACGATGGTCTTGGCACCGGAGACAGAGGTAACGACACCCGTACGGACCTTACGCGAGTTACGCGAATCAGTCATGTTCTCTCCTTAGGTCCTACTCGGCGACAGCGGACTTCTCCGCTGCGATCTCGCGGGCGCGCTGCTCCGTGAGGACGCGAGCGATGTCCTTCTTCACGGTGTTGACGCGAGCGGTGTTGTCCAGCTGGCTGGTGGCCATCTGGAAACGAAGGTTAAAGAGCTCGGCGCGCATTTCCTTCAGCTTCTCAACGAGCTGAGCGTCCGAGAGCTCACGAATCTCTGCGGGCTTCATTAGTTCTCCTCCTTGGCGGCGGCGGCGTCCTCAGCAGCCCACTTGGCCTCGAGAGCGGCCTCCTCAGCCATTTCCTTCTCGATGCGCTGCTCAGCGTTCTTGGCAACCACAATCTTGGTCTTGATGGGAAGCTTGTGCTGAGCAAGACGCAGAGCCTCGCGAGCGACCTCCTCGGGCACGCCCTTGACCTCGAACATGATGCGGCCGGGCTTGACGACGGCCACCCACTCCTCGGGGTTACCCTTACCAGAACCCATGCGAGTCTCGGCAGGCTTCTTGGTGATGGGCTTATCGGGGAAGATCGTGATGTAGACACGACCGCCACGCTTCATGTAGCGGGTCATGGCAATACGAGCGGCCTCGATCTGACGGTTGGTGATCCAATGGGCCTCGAGAGCCTGGATACCAAACTCGCCGAAATGCAGCTCGGTATTACCCTTGGCCTGGCCCTTCATGGAGCCACGCTGCACCTTGCGGTGAAGAATACGCTTAGGGGCAAGCACTACTGACCCCTCCTCTCGGAGTTACGACGACGAGGACGGGAAGAGCCCTCGAGTGCAGGGTTGGGAACAGGCTGGCCCGGGAGCTTCTCGCCCAGGTAGATCCAGACCTTCACGCCGCAAGCGCCCATGGTGGTGCTGGCGACAGCCGTGCCGTAGTCGATCTTGGCACGGAGGGTGTGCAGAGGCACGCGACCCTCACGGTACCACTCACGACGGCCCATCTCGGCACCGCCGAGACGACCGGAGCACTGGATACGGATGCCCTTAGCGCCGGCCTTGCGGGCGGACTGGACAGCCTTGCGCATAGCGCGACGGAAGGCAACGCGGCCCTCGAGCTGCTCGGCGATAGACTGAGCAACGAGGTTGGCGTCGAGCTCGGGGCGCTTGATCTCGACAACGTCGACGGAGAGCTGGCCCTTGGAGACGCCAGCGACCTTCTCGAGCTCGGTGCGGAGGGTATCGATCTCGGCACCCTTCTTACCGATGACAACGCCGGGGCGAGCGGTGAGGATAATGACCTTCACCTTGTCGCCAGCGCGCTCGATCTCGACGCGGGAGACAGCTGCGCGGGAAAGACGCTTCTCGAGGTACTTGCGGATCTCGAGATCGTTACCGAGGGTCTTAGCGTAATCCTTCTCTGCGAACCAGCGGGAGCGCCAGTTCTCGGTGATGCCAAGACGGAAGCCGGTGGGGTAGACTTTCTGACCCATACAGCTTTACGCCTCCTTTCGAGGAGCAACGACGACGGTGATGTGGGAAGTACGCTTCAGAATGCGAGAAGCGGAACCCTTGGCGCGGGGACGGATGCGCTTAAGCGTCGGACCCTCGTCAACATAGGCAGCGGCGACAACCAGGTTGTCGGCACGCAGACCGTTGTTGTTCTCGGCGTTCGCAACGGCGGAACGGAGAACCTTCTCGACATCCACGGCGACGGCGCGGTCGCAGAAGTGGAGGATGTCGAAGGCCTGAGCGACAGGCTTGCGGCGGATCAGATCGACCACCAGGCGGGCCTTGCTGGGGGAAACACGCACGTACTTAGCGACGGCGCGAACCTCGGTGGCCTCAGTTTCAATAGACTTAGTTGCCATTTACGGTTAACCCCCTATTTGGCCTTGTGGCCACGGAACGTACGAGTCGGCGCGAACTCGCCGAGCTTGTGACCAACCATGGACTCGGTAACATACACGGGCACATGCTTGCGGCCGTCGTGGACGGCGATGGTGTGACCAACCATCTCGGGGAAGATGGTGGACGCGCGGGACCAGGTCTTCACGACGTCCTTCTTGCCAGCCTCGTTCATCGCGGTGATACGCGAGAGAAGGCGAGTCTCCACGAACGGGCCCTTTTTGAGACTTCTGCTCATAAGTGCTTTCTCCTAAAACTCGGTATCCGAAATTACTTCTTACGGCGACGAATGATGTGCTGGTTCGAGACCTTCTTCTTCTTGCGCGTACGAAGGCCCTTCGTCGGCTTACCCCAGGGGGTAACAGAGGGACGACCAGAGGTGTGGTTCTTGCCCTCGCCACCGCCGTGCGGGTGGTCGACAGGGTTCATGACGGTACCGCGGACGGTCGGGCGCACGTTCATGTGACGCTTACGGCCGGCCTTGCCGATGACGATGTTGGAGTGATCGGCGTTGCCGACCTCACCGACGGTGGCGCGGCAGGTAACGAGGATGCGGCGCATCTCGGAGGAAGGCATACGGACGATAGCGTACTTGCCCTCCTTACCCATCAGCTGGCAGGAGTTACCGGCGGAACGGGCGATAGCGGCGCCCTTGCCCGGCTGGAACTCGACGGCGTGGATGAGCGTACCGACGGGGATGTCGGCGAGGGGCAGAGCGTTGCCCGGCTTGATGTCGGCGTCAGAACCGGACATGATGGTCTGACCGACCTCGAGGCCCTTGGGGGCCAGGATGTAGCGCTTCTCACCGTCAGCGTAGTGCAGCAGAGCGATGCGAGCGGAACGATTCGGATCGTACTCGATCGTGGCAACCTTGGCGGGCACGCCGTCCTTGTTGCGCTTGAAGTCGATGCGACGATACTGACGCTTGTTGCCGCCGCCCTGGTGACGGGTGGTGATGCGGCCGTTGTTGTTGCGGCCGGCCTTCTTGGGCAGGGGCTCCAGGAGGGACTTCTCGGGCTTGCTGCAGGTGATCTCAGCGAAGTCGGAGACGGTCTGGAAACGCCTACCAGCGCTCGTGGGCTTGAGGTGCTTGACTGCCATTGAAACTTTCCCTTCTTCTTCCGATGGCCGGTCGCTCAGGGATTGGCGACCGACGCCGGATTACCACGGTACCGCGCGTATCCATCATGCGCGGCATAAGAGCCCGGCCCCTTTTGGGGGCTCGGGCGTAAAACCCTACTGCTCGGCGGGAGCCTGCTGGGTGGCGAAGATCTCGATCTGCTCACCCTCGGCGAGGGTGACGACGGCCTTCTTCCAGGAGCGGGTCATGCCGGACTGGTAACGGACGCGCTTCTCCTTGCCACGGACGTTCATGGTGTTGACCTTGACGACGTGGACGTTGAAGAGCTTCTCCACAGCCTGACGGATCTCCTGCTTGGGAGCGTCCTTGGCCACCTCGAAGGTGTACTTGCCCTGCTCCATGAGATCGTAGGAACGCTCAGAGATGATCGGGCGGATGATGACGTTGTAGAGGGAGTTCATTTAAGCGAGCACCTCCTCGAGCTTCTTGCAGACATCGGTGGTCATGACGAGGGCACCGTTGTCGATGAGGTAGCGGGTGTTGGCCTCGGAAACGCCGATGATGGTGACCTTCTCGATGTTGCGGAAGGAGAGGTAGGCGTTAACGGCCTCGTCGTCGACGACGACGGTGACGCGCTTGCCGGCAACGCCGAGGGCGTTGAGGACGGCGACGGCCTGCTTGGTGCTGGGCTTCTCGAAGTCAAGAGAGTCGACGAGGACGAGCTCGCCGTCGGCAACCTTGCCGGAGAGAACGCCGCGCATGGCGACCTTGACCATCTTGTGGTTGACGCGCTTGGCGTGGGAGTGCGGGGTGGGTCCGAAAATCACGCCGCCGCCGGTCCACTGACCAGCGCGGATGGAACCCTGACGAGCACGGCCGGTGCCCTTCTGACGGTAGGGCTTGGCGCCGCCGCCAGAGACGTCGTGACGGTTCTTGGTGGAGTGGGTACCCTGACGCTTGCAGGCGTCCTGGCAAACCACGACCTGGTGGATGCAGGAGATGTTCGGCTCGATGCCGAAGACGCCGTCGGCGAGCTCGGCCTCAGCGACCTGGGCCCCCTCGGCGTTCTTGATTGCGTACTTGGACATTCTGTCCTCCTTGTTAGCCTAAGAGTTTGACTACTTGGGGCCCTTAGGCCATGCGGACCTGGACGAGACCGTTCTTGCCGCCGGGGACAGCGCCCTTGACGAGCATGAGGTTCTGCTCGGCGTCAACGCGGACGAGCTTGAGGTTCTTGACCGTCACGCGCTCGTCGCCCATGTGACCGTACATGTGCAGGCCCTTGCGGACGCGGGCGGGGTAGGCGCACTGGCCGATGGAACCAGGCTTGCGCTGGTTGCGGCAGCCGTGGGTCATAGGGCCACGGGAGAAGTTCCAGCGCTTGACGGTGCCCTGGAAGCCCTTGCCCTTGGAGGTGCCGATGACGTCGACGGACTTGACGTCAGCGAAGTCAGCGACGGTCACGACGTCGCCAGTGTGGTGCTCCTCGCCGTTCTCGACGCGGACCTCGCGCAGGAAGCGCATCGGCTCGACGCCGGCCTTGGCGAAGTGACCAGCCATGGGCTTGTTGACGTGCTTGGCGGAGATGTCTCCGAAGCCGATCTGGACGGCGTCGTAGCCGTCGGTCGCCTTCGTCTTGACCTGCGAGACGGTGCAGGGGCCAGCCTGGATGACGGTGACGGGCACGACGTTGTCGTTCTCGTCCCAAACCTGCGTCATTCCGAGCTTGCGGCCAAGGATGGTGCTGACCATGCTCTTTCCTAACCCTCGGTGGTCATGGGACCATGTGGGACACCCTTTGCCCCAACCCCAGCGGACCACATCCGATACATGCCGCCGTTGCGGTGACACATAAATGTCCCCAGTAAGGCAGCCTGTCTATATTACACACAGCAAGGCCGCTTCACAATCTCTTCGCAGAAGTTTTTGAGCCGTCTACCTGCGGCGAGATAGTCCCCCGACCCGGGCGTATCCATAGGGCCCCGCGGACTTCACGCACAGGGGTCAATGATGTCCCTCACAAAGAACTCACCGGAGGCTTCGTCGTGGTCGCAGGCCATGATTGCGCAGTTGGGCAACGCCTTGGGAACGTCCTTCTCGTCTGGGAGGACGGCAGCGAGGAACTGCTTTGAGGCGGAGCCGTGGGAGACGGCCAGGGCACAGGTGACGTCCGCGGGGGCTATAAGGGCTCGCAGCGCCGCAAGAACGCGGGCGCGCAGGGCAGAATTGCCCTCTCCCCCGCAGGCCACGAGGGCGTCTCCGGGGTCCCAGACGTTGGCGGGGACGTCCGCCTGTGGGCCGCGCTCGTAGGAGCCGTAGTCACGCTCCATAAGGCCTAGCTCGACCCGGGGCACAACGGCCTGGTCCATGAGGCCGCGCTCGGTGAGGACGCTCATGAGCAGGCCCGTAGTCGCAAAGGCCCGCCCGAGGGGAGAAGTTCCCACGGCGTCGGGGCGCACCTCATGGTTGGCCAGCCAGGAGCCCGCCGCAAGTGCCTGCGTGCGGCCGAGCTCTGTCAGCGGCGAGTCGCACCGCCCCTGCACTAACTTTGCCAGGTTGAACTCCGTCTGCCCATGCCTCACCAGATACAATCGCTTCAAATTGGTCTCCCCCATCTGCCATGAACTTCTCGCCATTCTACGCCGCGTCCCGCAGACCATCGTTTGCATGTAAATCTGGACGCTAAGACAGCGCCGAGCGACCACTTTCGCATGCAAACGGCGAGGGGCACTGCGGTAAGAAACGCAAAGCGCCCCCGGGAGCAGGTGCTCTCGGGG
>CAJKEF010000034.1 GCA_905198825.1 uncultured Collinsella sp.
TCCTCTGAATCTTTTGCGCACGGTGTGCCGTGCGGTTACTAGAGTGTATGGAGCGTGGGTGAAAATGATGCATAAAAAAAGATGGGCGGCACTGGTGCTGGCAGCAGCACTGGCCCTGACCGGCTGCAGCTTTGGCGGCGTCGGCGGAGGCGGCGGCGGAACGTTCTAGCGGTCGTAAATTATGGGATGGGCTTTTCTCGACAGCCGTCGGGGGAAACCCATCCCTTTTTATGCGCTACCTACGAAGACTGTCCCCAACGACTAGTCACTGGGGACGTTCCTAAATGACTAGGTATGGCTGCTGGACCTAGGCTGTTAGGTCGAGTTCGTAGAGGAAGCTTTCGCGCGGCATGTCGTGACGGCGCTCTTCGCGGTTGGCGCGGTGCGTGGCCGTGCGCTTAAAGCCATGCAGCTCGTAGAACTTCCACGAGCAGTTGGAGTCGGTGTACAGGTGCGCCCTCGTCGCCCCGCGCGAGGATAGGTACGAGACTGCGGCGTCGAGCAACACCGAGCCAACGCCCAGGCCATGGACGTCGCGATCTACGGCAAGCAGCGTGACCTCGTTGTCGTGTGGCAACGGGCTGCTTTCGAGCAGGCGGTTGTTGGTTCGGATGGTTGCGCGCACAAACGAGAGATACTCGGCGCAGGCATCGGGCTCCAGCTCGCGCATCTGCGATAGCAGTGCGCGTTCGGTATCCAGCCAATGTTCCTTAACGGTGGCGCCGGAGCTCTGTCCCGCACGCGCGAGCGCAATGCCGCGCGCCTGACCGTCGATTACGGCAACTTGCGAAAACGTCGAAGACGAAAGGCAGTAGGCAAGGTCGCACGCGGCCTCGAGGCGGTTGTACTCATCGTTATCCGAATTGTCATGCCAAAGCTGCTGTAGAATCAGCGCGATGGCGTCGAAGTATTCGGTATCAAACGGTCGGTAGAGAACCCGCGAGACCATGGTGCCTCTTTCTTTTGCGGATGCATATCGAGCACAGTTCTACCACGCTATTGGCATCTAATTATGGTGCCCCTGTGTTCCATGAACTCACCGTGCCCGGTGCCGTGCCCATCCCCTCCGCTCGCAAACTTTTTCTGCATATGCGCCCGTTGCGGGGTGCATCGATGCGCTCGATGCGCTACATTGAATCAGTATTTTCAATGCCGCTGCGCGAGCGCTGCAGATCGACGTATCACCGGCTCACAGAGCACGGCGGCGTACCAGACAGGAGGACTGCATGGGATCTGATGTGAAGATCGCACGCGCGTTGATCTCGGTTACCGATAAGACGGGCGTCGTCGATTTCGCACGGACGCTGGTCGATGACTTTGGCGTCGAGATCATCTCTACGGGCGGCACGGCTCGTGCCATCGAGGACGCGGGCGTCCCCGTAACCCCCATCGAGGAGTTCACGGGCTATCCCGAGATGATGGACGGCCGCGTTAAGACCCTGCACCCCAAGGTTCACGGCGCGCTGCTGGCCCGCCGCGATTCCGAGCAGCACATGCAGGAGGCCGCTCAGCACGGCATTAAGCTGATCGACCTGGTCGTCGTCAACCTGTACGAGTTCGAGAAGACCGTCGCCAACCCCGAGGTCACCTTCGCGGATGCCATCGAGCACATCGACATCGGCGGTCCCTCCATGCTGCGCTCTGCCGCCAAGAACGCCGCGAGCGTTACCGTCATCTCCGACCCGGCCGACTATGATGCCGTCCTGGCCGAGATGCGCGAGACCGGTGGCTGCACCACGCTTTCCACCCGTCGTCGCCTGCAGGTGAAGGTCTACCAGACCACCGCCGCCTACGACACGGCTATCTCCCGTTGGCTCGCCGCCCAGGCAAGCGACGTGGCGGACACCTCTGCCAAGCTCGAGATCTCGCTGGAGAAGGTCGACGACCTGCGCTATGGCGAGAATCCTCAGCAGAAGGCCACGGTCTATCGCTTTGCCGAGGGCTGCGAGAATACCGCGAGCTCGCAGTTCCCGCTCGTGGGCTCCGAGCAGATCCAGGGCAAGCCGCTCAGCTACAACAACTATCTGGATGCCGACGCCGCTTGGAACCTGGTCCGCGAGTTCGACGAGCCGGCCTGCGTGATCCTCAAGCATCAGAACCCCTGCGGCTCCGCCGTGGCCGAGGACATCACGGCCGCCTACGACCGCGCCTTCGCCTGCGATCCCAAGAGCGCCTTCGGCGGCATCATCGCCTGCAACCGCGAGGTTCCATATGAGCTGGTTGAGCACTTTGCCGATCAGAACAAGCAGTTCGTCGAGGTTATCATCGCTCCGAGCTACACTGCCGAGGCACTCGAGCGCATGGCCAAGCGCCCCAACCTGCGCGTGCTGGCTACCGGCGGCGTGGACCACGGCGCCCAGGTGGAGCTGCGCTCCGTCGACGGCGGCATGCTGGTGCAGGAGGTCGACCACGTGACCGAGGATCCCGCGACCTTTACGTTCCCCACCGACCGCAAGCCCACCGACGCCGAGATGGCCGAGCTCGAGTTTGCCTGGAAGGTCTGCAAGGGCGTTAAGTCCAACGCCATCCTGGTCTCCAAGGGCAAGGCCGGCATTGGCATGGGCCCCGGTCAGCCCAACCGCGTGGATTCTGCGCTGCTGGCCTGCGAGCGTGCCGAAGACTTCTGCGAGCGCGAGGGCGTGGAAAAGGGCGGCTTTGCCTGCGCAAGCGACGCGTTCTTCCCGTTCCGCGACAACGTCGACGTGCTTGCCGAGCATGGTGTGACCTGCATCATCCAGCCCGGCGGCTCCAAGCGCGACGACGAGAGCATCCAGGCCTGCAATGAGCATGGTATTGCGATGGTCTTCACGGGCGCCCGCCACTTTAGGCACTAAGTTTCGCCCCGGGACAAAATAATCTCTGCAAAAGACGGTCGCTCCGTTTGGAGGGCCGTCTTTTTGGTATAAGAGGACGGAATGACTAACACGAAAGGTATGACCATGCCCCAGATTGATGATGCCGAGCTGTTTGGCAATGCCGAGGATCAGCGTGCGTACGAGGACTTTTGCGCCAATCAGGAGGCGGTCGAGAAGTTTACGCTCGACAAGCCCGCGCTTGTCTGCCGTTGGCGCATGTCCAACAAAAAGGTACCCATGCTCAACCGCCACATTCGCGCACTGTCCGAGCGCTTGGTGCAGGGCGAGCCGCTTACCCATAACATGCTCAGCTGGGCCAAGCAGCACGTTGAGTGGTCGCTTGCCGAGGGCGATTACACCGCACGCGACGGCGTGCTCATGCTGGTGATCGACGTCAACGGCAACGCCGCCATGACGGTGGGGGAGTACGAGCCGCTCGCCGATACGTCGGCCAAGGCGCTACGTGCCCGCTCCGCCGAGGCCCGCTCCGAGGCCGACGAAACCGGCGTGGCGCCCGAGCTGCTCGCCGCCGTCAACAACGGCGAGCTTGCCTTTGTGGCGCCAGCGGACGAGTGCCTGTGCGGCACGGCGACGCTCATCGAGCAGCTGGCCCAGACCAAGGGCATCCCGGTCACGCGCGTAGATATTCCCGCGCAGCTTAAGGGCGCGCTGTTCCTGGTGAGCGACGAGCACGGCGTGGTCCCCGCTGCCGAGACGGACGCCGCCGAGGCGGACGCCGCTATGGTCACCTTCTTCGCCGACGGCTACGAAAAGCTCCGCGCCCGTCGTTCCTAACCTCGAGGCGGGGTGGGCTTACTGAAGCGAGCGAGCGCGTTCGATGGCGTAGGCGAGCGACAGCTGCTCCATCTCCGGGGCGCATTTGTAGCTCAGTCCGGTGAGAGCCGTCACCTTATCGAGGCGATATCGAATCGTGTTTGGGTGCTGGCTAGTTTGCTTGGCGGTTCGCTCGATACGTCGGTCGTTCTCGATGAATGCAGCGAGCGTGGATTCCAGTTCGCTGCCATGCTCACTGTCGTGCTCGCGTATCGGCGAGAGAATCGCCTCCGAGAACGATCGCATCTCCGGGGTTTCCGCAAAAGGCATCACGGTTCTCAGGATGCCGAGCTGCGTATAGCGGACGGGACTCTCGGCTCGTTGACAAGATAGGCGCTGTGCATAAATCGCCTGCGAGATCGCCTGCGCCACCGCTTCGTCTCCAAACAGAATATCGCTGATGCCGAGCCCTTCCGCTCCGCCATCGATGCCGCTAGCCTCGATGAGCTCCGTGAGCGCCTGCACGATTCGCTCCACATCGAGCGTCTGTTCCGAGTCGCTTGTCGCTACGAATAACAAACCTCCGTCGTAGGGTGCCAGCATGTTGTGGCATCCGGCGAGGGTCGATTTTGCACAGAGACGTTCGATTTGCAAAAACGTACGCGGGTCGAGGGGCTCTGCAAACGATGCGAACAGGGCGACCGCTTCGTCCAGAAATGACGGGTTGAGGCCTCGGATGCGTCGGCAGATGGACTCAGGCGATACATCTGTCCTTAGGGCATCGATCTCGCGCTGCGCGAAGTCGATGGACGCGAGCTGCTCGATATGCCGTTTGACCTCATAGATGACGCTGTCAAAGAACAGTGAGTCGTCGGTCGTGAGAAAGACCGGGTAGTGCCGCGCGTTGGCGTAGCGGATGGCTTGGTCGGGAATCGGGATGTGCAGGACGTTTTTGATGACAAGACCGCTCGTTCCCTTGGCGACGAGGTATTTCACGGCTTCAGTGATGAGGTACGGGTCGTCCTTCGCATAGAGGAAGGTGCTGAGAACGATCTCGTCTGGGCTGAAGTTGACACGCTGATACTTGTTCTTGAGGCCGGGCATGAGTTCATAATCGAGGATTCCGACGCCGGAGACGGCGCGCGAGACGCCATCGCTGCCGGCGATTAGACGGACCGACCCCTCATATTCCCGTGAGAAGTCCGAGATGGTGTATAGCATCAACATCACCTTGTAAATCACTACAATATGTACAGGTATAAATAGGATAATCGCACATCCATATGCCGTTGATGTGAGAAATATTTCAAATACATGCTGATAGAACGAAAAATCAGATTGAGAATCGTTGTAGATTCCAACAAGAAATGATCCTTGGCGGCATCGTTACTAAACCGTACAGTGAAGCAACGTAAAGCTTTCGCTGAGAGGAGCGATGATGGGGCAGATGGTGGTGCTTTCGGCTGAGGAAGTTTCCAAGGTGCTGACGATCGAGGATGCAATCGCTGCCGTGGAGGAGGCATATCGCCAGAAGGCAACGGGCAAGGGTGTTGCGTGGCCGATGGTATATGAGCAGTTCGAACCCGGCGTGGCCGATATGGATATCCGCTCGGGCGAGTTGGCGGGAAGCGGCCTCTTCGGTCTCAAGCTCACTGCTTGGTTCTCTCAGAATCCCAAAAAGGGGCTGCCCGAGATCTTTGGCACCACGCTGCTGTGCGACAACGCGACGGGCGAGCCGCTGGCGCTGCTCAATGCCTCTGCCGTCACTGGACTTCGCACCGGTGCCGCCGCTGCGCTCGGTGCCAAGTGGCTGGCTCGGGCGGATGCGTCCAAGCTGCTTGTTGCGGGTGCCGGCCATATGAGCACCTATATGGTGGCGGGCGTGCTCGCCGCCTGTCCCAAGGTGTGCGAGGTCAAGGTGTGGGAGCCGGTTTCCGATGCCGCGCCCGAGGCTCGCGTCGAGCGCATGCGAGACGAGGTCGCCCATATCTTGGGCGCCTGCGAGCATGCTCGCGAGGCATCCACCTATTCCATCGAGGCGACGGCCGACGGCCAAGGTGCCGCGGCAGAGGCCGACATCATCGTGACGATCACGCCGGCGACCAAGCCCATCATCCCTGATGCATGGGTGCGCCCCGGTACGCATATCTCCTGCGTCGGTGCCGACATGCCCGGCAAGCAGGAGCTCGCCTCGGCGCTTGTCACCCGTGCCGCTGTTTATGTCGACGACCGCGAGCAATCGGTCGCGTCCGGTGAGCTGGAGATTCCGGTTGCCGAGGGTGCCATCACGCCCGAGGACATCAAAGCGGAGCTCGGCGAAGTCATCGCCGGCACGGCTACGGGGCGTTCGGATGACGAGCAGGTGACGGTGTTCGATACGTCGGGCATCGCCGTTCAGGACCTTTCGGCATCGAAAATCGCCTACGACCGCGCCGTCGAGGCGGGGCTGGGCACCGTGGTGGAACTGTAAGAAAGTCAAGGAAAGGAAACGACAATGCAGATCAAGGATTTTGCCGTCGAGCAGTGGATGAACGAGTGGGAGACCAAGTGCACCTACAACGTTGCGGAGACGTGCGTCTACTCCCTCACGCTCGACCAGCTGTTCGAGCTTACGAACACCGACAAGAAGGCGTGGCTCGATAGCCTGTGCTCGCGCCGATTCACCTACGGAGACATCGAGGGACAGCCCGGCTTCCTCGAGGGGGTCGCGCGTCTCTATAAGACGGTCGAGCCCGGGCATATCGTGCCCACGCACGGCGCGACCGGTGCCAACTCCCTGGTTATTTCCACGCTTGTCGAACCGGGCGATCACGTAGTCTCCGTCAAGCCCACCTACCAGCAGCTTTACTCGATTCCCGAGATGTGCGGTGCGAAGGTCGATATCCTTCAGCTCGATCGTAAGAACGGCTACCACGTCGACGTCGATGCGCTCGATGCCCTGGTGACCGACGATACCAAGCTCATCTGCATCAATAACCCGGACAACCCCACGGGCGCCCTGCTCGACACCGATACGCTCAAGGCGATTGTCGAGGTCGCACACAAACACGACGCGTGGGTGCTCTGCGACGAGGTCTACCGTCTGCTTACTCAGACGGATGAGTACTCCGAGTCCGTGATCGACCTGTACGACAAGGCCGTCGTCACCGCATCCATGTCCAAGGTCTGGTCGTTCGCCGGCCTGCGTCTGGGCTGGGCGGTCACCAAGAGCCCGGAGCTCCGTCGCGCGCTGCTCTCGCATCGCGACTACAACCTGATTTCCGCCGGCATATTCAGCGAGTCGGTGGCGGAGCTGATTCTGGGCAACGCTTCCGTGATCCTTGAGCGCAGCCGTCGCATCGTCCGTCAGAACCTTGCTGTTCTGGAGAAGTGGGTCGAGAGCGAGCCGCACCTGTCGTTCGTCAAGCCCGAGGCGGGTACCACCGCGCTCGTGTATTACGACTACGACATCGACTCCAGGACGTTCTGCACCGATATGATTAAGAAGTCCGGCGCGCTCGTCACCCCGGGCGATTGCTTCGAGGAGCCCAAGAGCATGCGCATCGGCTATGCATACTCCGATAACACCGACGACCTGCAGAAGGGCCTGGATGCCATTTCTGCGTACATGCGTACGCTCGAGTAGAGGCTCGAGATCGAAGTGATGGGGCCGATCGGTTTAGGACCGAGGGCCCCTATTTTCTCTCAAGGCTACCGAACACTTTTGTCATATTAGGTGCCCACGGGGTCGTATCGCTGCGACGCCGTGGGCATAATGGTGTGGAAGGTGCAAGTTACGCGAAATGGGAGGACACATGGCGCTGATTTATGTCGTTGAGGACGACGAGCCCATTCGTCGTGAGCTTGTCGACATCCTTGCCCGCGCCGGGTTTGAAATCGAGGCCTGCGAATCGTTTGAGCATGTCTCGCGCGATATTCTCGCCGCCGCGCCCGACCTGGTGCTGCTCGACCTGACGCTTCCCGTCAAGGACGGCCAGCACATCTGCCACGAGGTTCGCCGCGAATCCGAGGTTCCCATCATCGTCCTCACTTCGCGCGCGACCGAGATTGACGAGGTCATGGCCATGACGCTCGGCGCGGATGACTTTGTTCCCAAGCCCTACAGCGCGCGCGTGCTTGTGGCACGCATCAACGCACTGCTGCGTCGCACCGCGGCGGCAGGCGAGCGCAGTACACTTGTCCACAAGGGGCTGGAGCTCGACCTCGCCCGCTCCATGGTCACCAACATGCAAACCGGCACCAGTACCGAGCTCACCAAAAACGAGCTGCGTATCCTCTCGCTGCTTCTGAGCCGTGCGGGCAAGATCGTCTCGCGCTCGGCCATCATGCAGGACCTGTGGGACTCCGACGCCTTCGTGGACGACAATACGCTCACCGTCAACATCAACCGCCTGCGCACCACGCTCGATAAAATCGGCATCAAGGGGTATTTGACCACGCACCGCGGCCAGGGCTATTCGATCTAGGGGCCGGCTATGTCGTTTGCCAAGTTCTTTAAAGATGCGCTGCTTCCCGTCGCCGTGTGGACGTGCGGCGTGCTGCTGAGCTGCTTTGTGCTGACGGTCGCCGGCGCACCCGTTTCTATCGTGGTCGTGGCGGTCGGCGTGTCCTATATCTTTGGTATGCTCGGCATCGTGATCGAGTACGCGCGCCGCCGTCGTTTTCTGCGCCAGCTGGAGCGTGCGGCAGAGGAGCTCGAGAGTCCCGCATGGGTGCAGGAGATGGTGCAATGCCCGACCTATGCCGAGGGCGAGCTCGAGTACGAGGTCTTGCGCCGGGTGGGCAAAGCCGCTTGTGACGAGGTTGCCGAAGGCAGGCGCCAGACCGATGACTATCGCGACTATATCGAGAGCTGGGTCCACGAGGCCAAGCTGCCTCTGGCGGCAGCCCATCTGATTTTGGAAAACCTGGACGGCAGCGAAGATGACCTGTCGCGCGTAGATGACCTCGGTCGCGAGCTTGCCCGCGTGGAGCGCTATATCGACCAGGCGCTGTACTATGCGCGCTCGGAAGTCGTGGAGCGCGACTACCTGATTCGTCGCTGGGACCTTAAGACCTTGGTGACGGGTGCGATTAAAGCCAACGCGCGCGAGCTTATCGCGGCGCACGTGGCCCCGGTGTGCGAGAACCTCGACTTCGAGGTCTTTACCGACGAGAAGTGGCTCGAGTTTATTCTGGGCCAGCTCATTCAGAACAGCATTAAATATGCGCGTGAGGACGGCGCGAGGATCGTGTTTTCGGGAGCGTTGTTGGACGAGGGCCTGGCAAGCGAGCGCATCGAGCTTGCCGTCGCGGATAACGGCTGCGGCGTGAGCGCGGCCGACCTGCCGCGCGTGTTCGAGAAGGGCTTTACCGGCGACAACGGCCGCACCACCAAGCGCGCAACGGGCATCGGCCTCTACCTGGTGGCGCGTCTGTGCTCCAAGATGGGCATCGACGTCACCGCAGCATCCGACTCCGGCGAAGGCTTCGTCGTAACATTCGCGTTTTCAACGAATAAGTTTCAATATTTCGAGTAACGCACGCGGCAGACGTCCGCCCAAACAAAAAC
>CAJKEF010000035.1 GCA_905198825.1 uncultured Collinsella sp.
ATCGTCGAGGGGCTTGCCGCTGCGGGAAAGAGACGCGTCCAGGTGCCGACCGTCCTCACAGCCGCCCCGGCCGTGGCCCGTTCCTTCGAGGGGACCGCGGCCGCGGAGCGCCTTGCCGCGACGGGCGCCGTCGTCTCGAGCATCTGCCCGCTTATGTACACCAACAACCCGCTGTGCGGCAGCATGCCCATCATCACCAACTCCAACAAGTTGCGTACGTACTCGGCATCGCGCTACTACACCGACGACGAAGTGCTCGCCTACGTCACCACCGGAAAACCAATCAAATAGGAAGGCGACTCCTCATGGAAAAAATCTTTCACGGCCGCGTCGTTGTCCCCGGAACTGCCCACGCCAAGGCACTTGTCTCTCACGGAGGGCTCAACACGCTCGCATCGTTTCAGAAGGCACTGATGTTTGGCGACAAAAAGGCCACGTGTTCCGACCAAAACAATCCCGACTTGTACGGCAAACCTTTGGCGGGATGTGCCTTGTGTCTTCCGCAGACTATCGGCTCCACCACAGGCGGCATGGTGCTCTTCTGCGCCACCAAAATGGGGCGCCAACCCGCATGCCTGCTGTTTTCCAAACCCATTGACAGCCTTGCCGCCGCTGGCGCGATCCTCTCGGGTGTATGGACCGACACCCCCATGCCCACCATTGACAACCTGGGCGATGAGTTTCTCGATGCTGTGTCGACGGGAGACGCCATCACCGTGACCGAAGACGGCACGGTCATCGTCGGCTAAGGCTATCCGACCCGCCGCCCGCAGATGAACAACGTGTTTCGCCATTTCCCACGCGCGGTGCGGGCGATAATCTTGACGTATTCGATATACAACACGAAAGGAGTCCCACCATGGGAGCATCGGTATCGGTCGCACAGGGCGCGCCTCTTGATGCAGGCACCTACAAGGCAGACGAGGTAGCCGTCGAGCGCTTTTGCGAATTGCTGCGCATCCCCACCGTTTCGCGTGAGAACATCGCCGAGCGCGACGATGAGCCCTTCAGCCAGTGGATTCCCACGCTTCAGCGACTTTATCCGCATTTCTTTAAAGTCGCCGAGCTCACACGCGTCGACGACTTTGGCATGCTCCTGCGTTGGCCTGGCGCCGATTCCGCCTTGGACCCCATCGTCATGATGGCGCATCAGGACGTCGTGCCCGTCGAGGGCCAAGACTGGAAGCACGATCCCTTTGGAGCCGAGATCTTCGACGGCGAGATCTGGGCCCGCGGATCACTCGACACCAAGTGCATCGTCTCGGCTTTCTTCGAGGCCGCCGAGCATTTGATTGCCCAGGGCTTCGTTCCCCCGCGCGATGTCTGGTTCTTCTCGAGCGATGGCGAGGAAATCGCCGCACCTACTGCAACCCATGCAGTGCAGTGGCTTCGCGAGCATAACATCCATCCCTACATGGTGCTCGATGAGGGTGGCGCCGTGGCAACCGACGCCCCGCTCGGCGTCACCGAACCCGTTGCCATGGTAGGCGTGTCCGAGAAGGGCCACGTCGACCTTGCCGTCACGGCGCGCGCCGACGGCGGCCATGCCTCTACGCCTGCGGCAAACGATGCCTGCCGTCTTCTCTGCCGTGTATGCGAGACTATCTCGGCCAACCCCGGCAAGCCGCAGCTCACGCCCGCCGTCGAGGCCACACTGACCGAGCTGGGTGCCCGCAGCAGCGCGACGTTTCAGGCAATCTTTGGCAACCTGTGGCTCACGCGCCCCGCGGTTACCAAGATCATGGCCGCCAGCCCCGAGACCTCGGCCATGCTGCGCACAACCTATGCGCTCACGCAGCTCGAAGGCTCCAATGCGCACAATGTGCTGCCACCAGTTGCTCGCGCCAACTTCAACGTGCGCATCGCTCCGTTCGAGACCATCGCCGATGCCGTTGAGCGCGCCCGCAAGCTCGCCGCCCAGCAGTGCCGCGCCTCGGGCGTAAGCCCCGACCATGTCACCGTCGAAATCAACGAGGCGATTCCCTACACCGAGCCCGCGCCCATCTCGCCTTACGAAGACGATGCCGCCTTCAACTACATCCATCGCTGCGTGTCGGGTGTCTATCCCGAGGCCGGCTTTGCTCCCTACGTGCAGAACTCCTGTACCGACTCGCGCGAGTTCAACGAGATCTGCGATCGCGTCTACCGCTTCTGCGGCTTTATCTACTCGGGCGAGGCGCGCAAGCTCATCCATGCCGCCAACGAACGCATCGGCGTCGACGTCTACAAGCGCGGCATCGAATTCTATGTGGCGTTTCTCGCCAACCTTGAACAACTGTAGAACGGGGGCCGATAGCACCCCTCCCCGCTTTTACCGACCAGGAGAACCAGCATGACCCAACCAAATCTTAAGCGGGCGGCCCGGCTCGACACCAAGGCCGTCGCCCTCGCCTCCCTACCCTTTATGGGCATGATCAGCTTTTGGCAGGTCTACGACGGCATCGTTCCCAAGATGCTCACAGGGACCTTTGGCCTATCCAACTCGCTCACCGGCGCGATCATGGCCATCGATAATGTCTTTGGCCTGTTCCTGCTTCCGCTCTTTGGCATCCTCTCGGACCGCTGCGCAAGCAAACTCGGGCGTCGAACGCCCTTTATCTTGGGCGGCTCCGCGGTGGCAATGCTCTCCGTCCCGCTCATCGCGATCGCCAACAACATGGGCAGCCTACCTCTGCTCATTGGCGCGATTATCCTCACGCTTTTGGCAATATGCGCCTACCGCACCATGACGGTTGCCATTGTGGCCGATATTACGCCTCGCCCACTTCGAACCAAGGCGGACTCAATCGAAAAGATCGTCGGCTATGCGGGAACGGGTCTTATGCTCGTCGCCATCTCGGTCATGGTTCCCAAGGCCGACAAACCTGATTATCTTCCGCTCTTTATCTTGCAGGCCGCCTTTATCCTCGTGTCAGCCGTTGTCTACGGCATCTTTGTCCGCGAGCCCGCCCTCGTCGAAAAGATGCGCGAGAAATCGCTGTCAATGGGCATCGACGAGGATCAGATTGACAAAGACGACTCCCCCGAGGCCGGCGGTAAGGAACGCGTTGCAGACACCGACGTGCGTCGCTCCATCATCATGCTGCTCGCCGCAACGTTTTTCTACTACATGAGCTATAACGCCATGACCACCAATATCAGCCGTTATGCCGATTTGTTCTATGGCATGGAGGGCGGTTCCTATGCCATCATCAATATCGTGACGATTGCAGGCGCGCTGCTAAGCTACGTACCCCTGGCAAACCTTTCGCTCAAAATCGGCCGCAAAAAGGTCGCCCTGGGCACCGCCGTCATCATGGTTTTGTGCCCCGCGCTTCTTTGGCTGGCACCCGGTTTCTCGCCCGTGTTGTACGGCGTCTTTTTGTTGATGGGCGTCGCGCTGGGCGGCGTGGACCTGTGCGTGTACACGATGATTCTGGAGTGCTGCAGCTCCCAAAGCGTGGGCCGCTACTCCGGTTACTACTACACCGTGAGCATGGCGGCTCAGGTGGCGACGCCGATTCTCTCCGGCATCGTTATGGACGTGGCGCCGTCGATGCTCTTCGCCTACATCACGGCAATGGGCATGATTATGGCCGCGAGCATTGCCACCGCCAAGCACGGCGATGCTATCTTGATCGACGAGGTCGCTCGCCGCGAGGCAGCCGAGTAAGAGACCGAATTGACTACCGAGCGAAAGGGGCCGGATAGGCAAAGTGCCCATCCGGCCCCTTTTCGGTTCATCCTCAAAAAGGCAATCGAAGCCTACCCCACCGTGACGGATTCCCCGGTAAAGGTGCTCACAAGCAACAAGATAAAGAACGCCAGATAACTGATGCTCAATAGGTAGGCGACAACCAAAAAGAAGACCCATCCGACATTGGTCTTGCCGTCGGCACGGCGTTGCTCGCGATTACGGCAGAGCCAAATCGTCACGCCAATGGCCACAATCAACAGCACAAGTGCCGCTGCGGCCAGTCCAGCAAGCGCAAACATCACGCCAATGCTCACAGCAAAAACCGGGAGCAGCAGCAAGCCGCACCCGCACCCACCAGGACTATACACGGCAGTCTGTCGGCGTCGTTCCATCGTCACTCCAACCTCAACATCTTTGAGCGCTACAACGCAACGGCCTGCTGAACGGGAACGATCTTATCCAGTTCCGGTTCGATGCGCCTCTTCTCTGCCTCAAGGTCAAACGCCATCTGGGCTCGAAGCCAATAGCCATCCATCAGGCCAAAGTAGCGGCAAAGGCGAAGGTCGGTGTCGGCCGTCACGCGACGCCTTCCCAAGATAATCTGCCCAATGCGTTGAGCCGGAATCCCGGTCTCCTTAGCAAGGCGATATTGAGAAATGCCCATAGGGGCAAGAAATTCCTCTTTGAGAAGCTCGCCAGGAGTCACCGGCGGCAGCAAATCGGACGCAGTCTCATCACTTGTGATAATCGACGATTTCGACATTCCAAGCCATCCCCTGTCTCCACTCAAAACAGACCCGATAGCGCTCATTGACACGGATACTATATTGACCGGCGCGATCGCCCTTCAACGCTTCAAGACGATTGCCTGGCGGAACGCGAAGATCATCAAGCGAAGCGCAGATCTGCAGTTGGCGAATCTTCCTCAAGGCGACCCGCTCAAAAGGAATGAACTTCCTAATCCGCACACCCATTGCAAAGCGTTCAGTGTCTTCATCTTTATATGATGCAATCATAGTATCGCCTTACGTTAATAACGTCAAACGTTTCTATAGAGCTACATCTCTATTATAGCGTACATCTGTTCGTATTTTCGAGAAGATGCGTCCCCGTCGACTAACAAAGCAAAAGCAATCGTTTGTAGACATCGAGTCCTTTGAGCAGGACTTCCTCGTCAAAGAGCATGGTATCGGTGTGAAGGGCACTCATCGCATAGGCTGGGCAGCCATCAGCGTCAATCGGGTTTTCTTGCCCCTCTGGCACACCCGTGCCCAGCAAGAAGAACACACCCGGCAGATGGCGCTGATAGAAGGCGAAGTCCTCGGCAATCAGCAAAGGCTCATCTACGAGCTGTAGTTCGGGCAAAGCCGGTGCAATGCGAGTGAACAACTCGGGGTCGTTGTCGACCGGCGGATAGCCCTCGGCAAAGTCGAGATCGTACGTGCAGCCCGTTGCAGCGCATGCCTCATCAAGCACGCGGCGCACGCCCTCACGCGCACGGTCGAACATGTCGTCTGTAAACACACGCAGACTGCCGGCAACATGGGCCTCCCCCGCCACCGCGTTGCAGACGGTACCGGCCTGCAGCAGACCAAACTTGCCGATACAGGGCTCGTCGGTGCCCAGCTCGTCCATCAGCTCGCGCTCGGCAACCAAAAACTTGGCAGCAGCCAGCGCCGCATCGTGCGACTCCTCGACCGGAACGCCATAGGTCTTAGCGATATGGATGCTCGTCCCGTGAATATGAATGTGTGTCTCACTCGAACGCGCCAGCAGCGGACCGGAACAACTCGCCAACGTGCCGGCAGGCAGATCGGGCCACACATGGAAGCCAAAAATGCGGTCAGCCCCATAGCGCTCGAACACACCGCTCTCGCATACCGTCTTGGCACCACCGGTCGTTTCCTCGGCCGGCTGGAACACAAAGAGAACGTTGCGCCTCATGGCGCCCGGCTGCTCGCGAATCGTACGGTCGACATACGTCGCGGCGGCAAGTGCCATGGCCATGTGTCCGTCATGTCCGCAAGCGTGCATCTTGCCGGGATGGATCGAGGCAAAGGCCGCTCCCGTCGCCTCCGCGATGGGCAGCGCATCCATATCGGCGCGAATCGCCGTGGCACGCGCGGCACCAACGCCAGCGTCGAAGAAAGCGCAGACGCAGCTGGGACACGGATGGGTCACCTCGCAAGCGAGCGGCGCCAACACGCCCTCGATATAGGCGATAGTCTGCGGAAGATCGAAATCGAGCTCCGGAATGCGATGGAGATCGCGGCGATAGCGACGGAGTTCTTGGAGCTCGGTCATAGAGAATCCCTTCGTGAGGCACATCTGTTGCAACTTATTGTGATACAGGATTGTGGCACACATGTTTCCAGCATATTGCTGCATTTTTTAAACGTTATATACAAATACTCTTGTTTGGTAAAGTGCAACGTGATAGGGTCTTTACCACTTGATAGAGGCGCGGGCACGAAGAGCCGCGGGCGAGCCGGCAGGCTTTGACCCCGTGGGGAGGCGAAACCCGCCGAACTGGGTTTTTCGGGCACGAACAACCTGGTGGGCCTGTGGGAAACACCCACAGGACTGTCTGCAGCAATGCGGGAGCGCTATCCGGACATTGGGTCCACGCTATGCGGATTCGATGCGCAGATGGCGCCGTCTGGATAGCGAGGTTTACGGGACATGGCATTGACCCCCAACGAGGCATATGCGGCCAAGCAGCCGTTTGTGGACAAGGAGACACTCGAGCATATCGTCGAGCAGTTCCCCACGCCGTTTCATCTATACGACGAGGCGGGCATCCGCCGCAACATGCAAGAAGTGCGCGACGCCTTTGCATGGAACCCGGGCTTTAAGGAATACTTTGCCGTCAAGGCCAACCCCAACCCGGCGCTCATCTCCATTCTCAACGAATACGGCTGCGGCTGCGATTGCTCGAGCTATACCGAGCTCATGATCGCCCGCTCGCTGGGCATCACAGGACACGACATCATGTTCTCTTCCAACGACACGCCGGCTGCCGACTTTGAGCTCGCCAACAAGCTGGGTGCCATCGTCAACTTTGACGACATCAGCCACATCGAGTTCTTTGAGCGTGTTGCGGGGCCCATCCCCAAAACGGTCAGCTGCCGCTTTAATCCAGGCGGCCTGTTCCAGCTCTCCAACGGCATCATGGATAACCCCGGCGACTCCAAATACGGCATGACCACCGAGCAGCTCTTTGAGGCTTTCCGCATGCTCAAGGCCAAAGGCGCCGAGGACTTTGGCATCCACGCATTCCTTGCCAGCAACACCGTCACCAACGACTACTACCCCAAGCTCGCGCGCATCCTCTTTGAGCTTGCCGTGCGCCTGGAGCGTGAGACCGGCGCACACGTCGCCTTCATCAATCTATCCGGCGGTGTCGGTATCCCCTACCTGCCCGAGCAGCAGGCCAACGACATTCACGCCATCGGCGAGGGGGTGCACACGGCCTACGACGAAATCCTTGTTCCCGCCGGTATGGGCGATGTGGCCATCTGCACCGAGATGGGTCGCTTTATGATGGGGCCCTACGGCTGCCTGGTCACCAAGGCTATCCACGAAAAGCAGATCTACAAGGACTATATCGGTGTTGATGCGAGCGCCGTAGATCTGATCCGTCCTGCCATGTATGGCGCCTACCACCACATTACGGTGATGGGTCAGCCGGGTGGCGCCGACAAGACCACAGCACCCGTTACGGACACCTACGACATCACGGGCAACCTATGCGAGAACAACGACAAGTTCGCCATCGATCGCGAGCTGCCGCATATCGACATGGGTGATGTGCTCGTGATTCACGACACCGGCGCGCATGGCTACTCCATGGGCTACAACTACAACGGCCGTCTGCGCTCCGCCGAGGTGCTGCTGCGCCCCGATGGCTCGGCCGACCTCATCCGCCGCGCCGAGCGCCCGGGCGATTACTTTGCCACACTCGACGTGCTGCCGAGCGGCCGAGAGCTGCTGGCCAAGTCGCGCGCCGAAAGTGCTCGCCGTCGTGCCCAAGACGAGCGCCTGGCCGTCGCCGCCCAATGGAACAAACGCATCCAGATCGCGGACGCGAAGGAGAAGAACATGGACATCCGCAATCTTGAGGGCTCGATCGTCGCCCTTGTTACGCCGTTCAAAAAGGACGGCAGCGTCGACTTTGACGCGCTCGAACGCCTTATCGATTTCCACCTGCAAAACGGCACCGACGCCATCCTCACCCTGGGCACCACCGGCGAGAGCGCCACGATGACCGACGACGAGGACAACTCCGTTGTCGCCGCCGTGGTCAAGCAAGTTGCAGGACGCGTCCCCGTCATCGCCGGCTCGGGCTCCAACTCCACGCAAACCATGCTCACCAAGTCGCTCACCTACCAGGGCTTGGGAGCCGACGGCCTGCTGCTCATCACCCCCTACTACAATAAATCCAACGAAGAGGGTATCTATCAGCACTTCAAGACCGTCGCCGATGCCGTGGACATCCCCTGCATCCTGTACAACATCCCCGGCCGCTGCGGCTGCGGCATCAGCGAGCGCAACGTGGAGCGCTTGGCTGCGCACCCCAACATCATGGGCATTAAGGAAGCCTCGGGCAACGTCGCCTACGCGGCCAAGATCGCCCACCTGCTGTCCGACGACTTCCGCATGTATTCGGGCGAGGATGCGCTGACCGTACCGCTCATGAGCCTGGGCGCCTCGGGCACCATCAGTGTGTGGGCCGATGTTCAACCGCAGCTTGTGCACGACATGTGCCACGCCTACCTGGACGGCGACGTGGAGCGCGCCCGCGACATCCAGATCGCCGGCCAGCCGCTCATCAACGCCCTCTTTAGCGAGGTCAACCCCATCCCCGTCAAGGAAGCGCTCGCTCAGATGGGTATGATCGAGGCAAACTACCGCATGCCGCTATGCCCCATGGCAGACGACACGCGCTCCGCACTTACCGATGCTCTGAAGGGAGCTGGTCTGCTTGATTAAGACCGTCATTATGGGAACGGGCCGCATGGGCTCGCTCATCCGCACTACCGCCGAGGGCATTGTCAACGCCGCTGGAGAGCCCGTTTTTGACATCGTCGCCCAGATCGGCTTCGACTTGTCCGAGCTCGAGAGCGCACCGGCGGCCGACGTCATCATCGACTTTTCGAACGTCGTGACCTTCGATGCCGTCGTCGCCTATGTCGAGCGCACGGGCGCAGCGTTGGTCTCGGGCACCACGGGCTACACGGCCGGGGAAAAGGCCGCCGTTGCCGCCCTCGGCGAACACGCTCCCGTCGTCTGGAGCGCCAACTACTCGCTCGGCGTCGCCGCCCTGCGCCGGG
>CAJKEF010000036.1 GCA_905198825.1 uncultured Collinsella sp.
CGGCGGGTGTCGTTGCCATGGCGGGAGCGACGCTCGAGGTTGAGGGCCGCGTGGTGCATGAGGACTGCTTTGACGAGTACGTTATCGAGGAGCTTGCACGCCGTATGGCCGCGGCAGGGATTGAGGCCTTTTTCGAGACCAACGTGGCTACTTTTGCCCTGGAACCCGCGGGTGTTGAGCAGTCGTCTCTGATCGGCACTTCTGTGGCGCACAGCACCGAGGAGATGCGCGTCGACGGCAGTCTGCGCGTGGGCAAGGTAGGCATCGTCGCGAGTGACCTGGCTCGCGTAGCCAACGATGATGGCTTTATCGATCGCGAGTTTGAGCTGTGCAACACCGGTGGTCAGAATCGCGAGCTGAGCCCCAAGGGCATCGACAAGGGCGTGGGCGTGGCGCGAGCGCTGGAATACCTGGGTCGCACCGGCAACGCGCGCACCTTTGGCTTTGGTGATTCCGGCAACGATCTGGGTATGCTCGCTGCTGTCGAGACGGCCGTGGCCATGGGCAACGCCATGCCCGAGGTCAAGGCGGTCGCCGACTACGTGACCGACGATGTCGCACACGACGGCACCGTCACGGCGATGCAGCATTTCGGCCTCATCTAATGAATCCCGCGTTCTGACGTTTGCTCAAACTGCGACTCTTTGCTTTTGCATGCTCAATCGATTTATCAATCCAAACACTGAGGTGTTTATACCGTTCGCCGAGAAGATAAAAAACCGCAGTTCACGCCTTGATAAACGTAGGTAAAGTGTTTAGCAGTTTATCGGCCGTATGCTAACGAAAGGAATCAGGCAGATGGCAATCAAGGTGTTCGCTGACGGTGCAAACCTCGAAGGCATGCTCGACATGTACGAGAACGGCAACGTTCAGGGTTTCACGACCAACCCGTCCCTTATGAAGAAGGGCGGCGTGACGGATTACCGCGCGTTTGCCAAGGAGGTCCTGGCCCACATCACCGATGTATCCGTCTCGTTTGAGGTCTTTGCCGACGACGTCGAGACCATGGAGGTCGAGGCTCGCGAGATCGCTACCTGGGCCGAGAACGTCTACGTCAAGATTCCGTGCGTGACCACCAAGGGCGAGTCCACCGCCGAGCTGGTTCGCAAGCTTTCGGCCGATGGCATCAAGGTTAACGTCACCACCATCTTTACGCCTACGCAGGTCGACGAGATGGTCGAGGCCGTTGACGCCGAGACGCCGTCCATCATCTCGCTCTTTGCCGGCCGCATCGCCGATACCGGCGTCGATCCCATTCCGTTTATGACGGAGTCGGTCAAGAAGGCCGCCATCAAGCCCAACTGCGAGGTCCTATGGGCATCCACGCGCGAGCTCATCAACATTTACCAGGCCGAAGCCTGCGGTTGCCAAATCATCACGGTGCCCAACAGCATCCTGGCCAAGCGCAAGAACATCGGCCGTGATCCGTACGAGGTTTCGCTCGATACCGTCCGCGGCTTTGCCAAGGATATCGCGTCGCTCGGCTTCCATATCCTGCCGTAACGCGAACACTGGCTGCGCTGCGAGTTGTTCGCCCGGCCTTTCCTTTCCCTATCGCTCATGCGCTTCGCAAGGGTCGCGCTGGGCAAAGGAAAGGCCGGGGCTGCCGACACGAACTTGCCAGTAGGTTGGTGATAGGCTTCCATATCCTGCCGTTGACAAGGGTACCCCCTGCAGCGACGTGCATAATCGCGAGTACTCAGCAAGGTAAAGGCTTTTACCAGCTAGCTAAAGCACGGAACAGCCCCCGTTTTGGCTCTGACGACGCTAAAACGGGGGCTGTTTGTGACTTTATTGCCTCTGAGGGGCGTTCGGAGCGGCGGAAATTGCAGAATACTCGCGATTTTGCACATTGCGAGAGGGGGGACCCTTGCTTTAGGCGGTTTACTTCCCTTGCACCATGGTGAGCGAGATCTTCTTGCGGTCGCGGTCGACCTTCTCTACCCACACCTTTACCGTGTCGCCGACGCGTACCACGTCGCTCGGGTGCTTGACAAAGCGATTGGCGAGCTTGGAGATGTGTACGAGGCCGTCCTGGTGCACGCCGACGTCGACGAAGGCGCCAAAGTCGACGACGTTGCGCACCGTGCCCTTGAGTTCCATGCCGGGCTCCAGGTCGTCGATGGAAAGTGCCGAGCGGCTAAAGACCACCTCGGGCGCGTCGTCGCGCGGGTCGCGGCCGGGCTTCTTGAGCTCGTTGACGATGTCGATGAGCGTGAGGGTGCCGCAGTCCAGGTCGCTTGCCAGCGCCGAGATGCTGCCCAGACGGCGCTCGATGTCGGGCACGCCGCCGCGGCTGAGCTCGCTGGCTTTAACGCCGGCACGCTCCAGGACGGCCGTCGCCACCTCGTAGCTCTCGGGGTGGACGCTTGTCGCGTCGAGCGGGTTCTTGCCGCCGCTGATGCGCAGGAAGCCCGCGGCGTTGAGATATGCCTTGGGTCCCAGCTTGGGGACCTTCTTGAGCTGGCGGCGATCGGTAAAGGCACCGTTTTCCTCGCGGTAGGCCACGATGTTCTTGGCCACGCTCGGTGTGATGCCCGATACGTATCCCAGCAGGCTTGCGCTCGCGGTGTTGACGTCGACGCCCACGAGGTTGACGACGTCCTCCACCACATGGCCCAACGTGCGCGAAAGCTCGGCCTGGTCAAGGTCGTGCTGGTACTGGCCAACGCCGATGGACTGGGGCGGGATCTTGACGAGCTCTGCCAGCGGGTCTTGCAGGCGGCGGCCCAGGCTCATGGCGCCGCGCACGGTGACGTCCAGGTCGGGGTATTCCTGGCTCGCGAGCTCGGAGGCGGAGTACACCGATGCGCCGGCCTCGTTGACGATGGTGTATCGCAGTCCAGGCGCCTGCTCGGCGATGAACTCCGAGACGACTTCCTCGGTCTCGCGGCTGGCGGTGCCGTTGCCGATGACGATGGTGTTGACGCCGTCCTTCTTGACGAGGCGAGCGAGCTCGCGCTTGGTGCCGGCGACGTCGTGGCGCGGCTTGGTGGGGTAGACCACGCCGTGGTCGAGCAGCTTGCCGGTCTCGTCCATGACGGCGACCTTGCAGCCGGTGCGGTAGCCCGGATCGAGCGCGAGCACGCGGGCACCGCGCACGGGGCGTGCAGAGAGCAGGCCCTCGAGATTCTTGGCAAAGACGTTGATAGCCTCGGTCTGGGCGCGAACGGTGAGTTTGGCGCGGGCCTCGCGCTCCAGCGAGGGGGCCATCAGGCGCTTGTAACCGTCGGCGATGGCGGCGTCAAAGACGGACGCGAAGACGCCTTGGCGTCGGGGCCAACGGCTGCCGAGGCGTGCCGTGGCAGCGGCGCCGTCGACGTTCACGCGCACGCGGAGCTTGCCCTCGCGCTCACCGCGGTCGATAGCCAGCACACGGTGGTTGGGGATGCGGCGCAGCGGCTCATCATAGCTGTAGTACGGCTCGTAGGGAGTCTTCTCGGTGGGGTCGGTGGCCTCGACGACGATGTCGGCGGTGTTTTGCGTAAAGGCGCGCAGGTCGGCGACATTCTCCGGGTCCTCGGCTACCGTCTCGGCTACGATGTCGGCGGCGCCGGCGAGCGCCTTCTCGGACGTGTCGAAGCCGGCCTCCTCGTTGACGTATGCCGCGGCGGCGTCGAGGGCGCTACCCTTGGCCGAAGCCTGCATGATGATCATATTGGCGAGTGGTTCCAGGCCTGCCTCGCGGGCCTTCTGTGCGCGGGTCATGCGCTTTTTGCGGTAGGGCTTGTAGAGGTCCTCGACACGCTGGAGCTGCGTGGCCTCGCGAATCTGCTGTTCGAGCTCGGGCGTAAGTTTGCCCTGGGCGTCGATGAGCAGAATGACGTCCTCTTTGCGCTGTTCAAGATTGCGCAGGTAAGACAGGCGCTCGTCGAGTGCGCGCAGGGCGACGTCGTCCATGCCGCCCGTGGCTTCCTTGCGGTAGCGCGAGATAAAGGGGATGGTGTTGCCCTCGTCGATGAGCTTGACGGCTGCCTCGACGTTGGCGGCCTTAAGGTTGAGCTCGCGGGCGAGCTGGGCGATAAGATCCATGGGACTCCTTGCGTTTAAGGTGCGTTTGCAGCACAGGGCTACCAAGGATACCACCCGTCCCAAAAGACTGTTTTGGGGCCGCGCCACGAAAACGGCCTATCTACTACGTTTTACCCGTAGGGGCTGACCATACCTGGGTTTTCCGAAAATCGACAAGCCGGTTACCTGCGGTTTTTATTTCGCGAAATTCGGCATGGTTGAGGGGTGGTCGGTTAAACGTAGTAGATAGGCCCATTTCGTGGCGAACGAACCAAGCTGAGGCGCAAAATAGCCCCCGTCCCAGAAAAATCATTACCAATGTAGTCAAAAAGCCCCGCGGGCAGGAGACTGCTCGCGGGGCAAAGAAGAGGGGCTTGTTGGTGGCGGGCCGAGGCGCTCGGCGGGGAGTTTGCCGCGGCCTGCCCTAATACAGCATTACAGCTCAACGAGCTGGCCGGTCTCGGCGGCCTCCTTGATGGCGTTGAGAAGCGTGAGCGTCTTGACGTTATCGGCGGGGGTCACGACGGGCTCGACCTCGCGGCGGACAACCTTCACAAAGTGCTTGAGCTGCATCTTGTGCGGCAGTGCCGGGTCGACGGCCGGAATCTCCATCTGCAGCGGCTTGTGCCAGTTAGAGGCGCCGTCGTAGGAGAACTGGTGCAGGCGGGGCAGCGACAGGGCGCCCAAGGTTCCGCCGATAAAGTAGGCGTCGGCGTCGAAGGGACGGTACTGCGGATCCTCGCGAGCGGTTGCCTCCCAGTTCCAGGGGCTGGCGGTGGCGTCGGAGATGGTCATGCTCGCAAGCGCGCCATCGGCAAAACGGACGTTGACCACGGCGGAGTCCTCGGTCTCAAAACCGCGGGCGGCGCTGGACTGCATGCCCTGGACGGCAACGGGCTCGCCCAGCAGGTAGCGGAGCAGGTCGACGTCGTGAACCAGGTTGACCAGGATCGGGCCGGCACCCTTCTTGCGGCGCCACTCGACATCGAAGTACTCGTCGTTCTTATAGATCATGTAGTGGAAGCTCGACACGGTGAGCTTGCCCAGTTCGCCGGACTCGATGATCTCCTTGGCCTTGTTGACGAAGGGGTTGTGGCGACGGTGCTGACCCACGAGCACGGGCACGCCGGCGGTCTCGGCCTCGGCGGCGAAAGCCTGGGCATCCTCTAGGTCGTTGGAGATCGGCTTTTCGACCAGCGGCACGATGTTGCGCTTCACGGCCTCGCGGGCAACGCCCAGGTGCAGGTCGTTGGGGGTGGCGATGATGACGGCCTCGGGCTTGACCTCGTCCATCATCTGGGCGGGATCGGTGTAAAAAGGCACGCCGGCGGCCTCGGCCGTGGCGCGGGCGCCCTCAAAGGCGTCGGCGATGGCGACGAGCTCGGCCTCGGGCTCCTCGGTGACAAAGCGGATGTGGTTGCGGCCCATGGCGCCGGCGCCGATAACGGCAATGCGGACGGGGTTGAGCTCAGACATTTCGACTCCTTAATACTGGTGACCGGTGGAATGCGACAAAGGGGCTGTCCCTTTGCCGCATCGGTAAAACTAGGCGGACTTCTTCTTGCTGTCGGAGACCATCATGTAGACGGTGAGTACGACGGCGATGGCGGCGATCACAATGGCGCCGTAGAAGGACTGCTGGTAGGCGGCGCTGCCGGCCTCGGCGTGATACAGCACGGCGGTGATGGGCTGGCTGATCCAGGTGGAAGCGGCATAGCCCAAAAACATGATGCCGTAGTTGACGCCGATGTTGCTGGTGCCAAAGGCGCCACCGGTGAGCGGCGGGTAGATGACGAGCAGGGCGCCAAAGCTAAAGCCGAGCAGGGCGAGCGCCACAAAGAACATGCTCTGCGTAAAGCTCATCGACATGATGACGAGTGCGACGATGGTGACGACAAGGCTGATGAGCAGCGACTTATAGGCGCCGAGCTTGTCGATGATCTGGCCAAAGGACAGACGGCCAACCAGGTTGGCGCAGGTGTTGACGGAGACGACCACACCGCCGAGGGCGACGGCCGCGGCGCTCGTGGGGTCGGCGAAGAGCTGGACGGCGGCGATGGAGGCAACCTTGCCCACGAGCAGGGTGCCCGCGGTGGCGGCAAAGGCGAAGGTGACGATGAGGACCCAGAAGCGCGGGGTCTTGACCATCTCGCCCGGGGTGAGGTCACCGAAGGTGCCGGCATGTGCGCCACCCTTGGGGGCCTCGAAGCCCTCGGGCAGCCAACCGGCCTCGGGGGCCTTCAGGAACAGGGCGGAGGCGGCGATCGTCACAAAGAAGATGACGCCGAGTGCCTTGAGGGCGCCAAAGATGCCCAGGCTCGGGATGAGCAGCGAGGCGAGCACCGGGGACAGCACGGCGGGACCGGCGGTCGAAGCGGCCAGGGTGATGCCGGAGGCAAGGCCCTTCTTGTCGATGAACCACTTTTGGCCGGTGGTGAGCGCCGGGTTGTAGCCCAGGCCGTTGCCGATGGCGGCGACAAGCGAGAACCACAGGTAGAACTGCCACGGCTCGGTGACGGTGCCGGACATGAACCAGCCCAGGCCGTAGCACACGGCGGCGGCGATCACGACGTTGCGCGGGCCGATCTTATCGGAGATGCGGCCGGCGAAGATGCCCGTCACGGCCATGATGGTCTGAAAGACCGGGAAGGCCCAGGTAAGGGCGCTCGACCACTCGGGGTAGACGGCGAGCAGGTTCTTGCTCACGACGGAATACAGCGCGATGGAGCTGATGAAGAACATGGTGACGCACGCGGCGGAAAGCACGACGGCGCGACCCTTGTTGGAGTTGGTGGAAGCCATTGGACTCTTTCTAATCGATACGGGGGAGGAGCGGGCGTGTCCGCGGGGCCTCCCTGTCAGGTTGGTTTACTGGTCAGTCGGCTTGGCGACGCCGGACTCATCGGACCAGAGCTCGACACCCTTGTTCTTGAGGTAGTTGTCGGCATAGGCGCGACGGCCGCCGGGCTTGGCGGTGAGGTCACCCATCATGTTGGAGAAGCCGCCGTCGACCTTGATGGCGTCGCCGGTGGTAAAGTCCGAGCGCGTGGACGCCAGGAACATGACGGCGTTGGCGATATCGCTGACCTCGCCGATGCGGCGCGTGGCGATCAGACGGCTGCGGCTCTTCTCGACCTCGGGGTCGGCGTAGAAGTTGGCCGACATCGGGGTCTTAACGAAGCAGGGCTCGACGCAGTTGGAGCGGACGCCGTAGGGGCCCCACTCGGCAGCCAGCATCTTGGACATCATGTTGACGCCCGCCTTGGTGGAGCTGTACACGCCCGAGAACGTCTCGGGGGAGTGGCTGGCAACGGTCGAGATGTGCACCAGGCGGCCCTGGCCGGCCTTGATCATCTCGCGACCAAAGCGCTGCGAGGTGATGAAGTAACCGGTGAGGTTGACGTTGAGCACCTGCTCCCAGTCGCTCAGCGGCAGGTCCTCCATGGCGGCGAAGCGCAGGATGCCGGCGGTGTTGACGAGGACGTCGACGCGGCCGAAGTTGGCGATGGTGGCGTCGACAGCAGCCTGAACCTCGGCCTCGTCGGTGGCGTTCATCTTGTAGCCCTCGGCGTGGATGCCAAACTCGGCAGCGAGGTCGGCGGCTGCGGCCTTGACCTTTTCCTCGTCCAAATCGAGCAGGACGACGTTGGCGCCGTTGCGGGCGAACTCGCGGCAAATCTCGACGCCCATACCGCCGAGCGCGCCAGTCACGGCGCAGACATCGCCCTCGAGCTTAAGCCAATTGCTCATAGGAACTTCCCTTCTTGTGCCTCCCGGTGGGCCGCTCCCATTAACCGACCCACGTGGTTTCCGCTGGTTATCGTATGCTTTGCATTTGCGCAGGTGAATTGCATATTTGTTAGAATGGCGTTAACTATAGGTTTACACCGTGCATTGAGGTTTATTCTCAATTGGGCGCGTGACCTGCGAAAACAACCCCCTGTGGCACCATGCGGTCACGGGTGCGAAAACGGGAGATTGACGTGTACGATCGACGACTTGAGGCCATATCGGCCGCCGCGGAGCTGGGAAGCTTCTCGCGCGCGGCGGCAAAATTGCGCGTGTCGACTCCGGCGCTCGTCAAGCAGGTGTCGGGCTTCGAGGCCGAGTTCGGCATCACGCTGTTCGAGCGCTCGCACTCGGGTGTCAAGGTGACGCCGGCCGGCGCCCTGCTGGTGGACGACGCGCGCTCGATCATGCGGCAGTCCGAGGACGCGCTGCGCCGTGCCAGACGCGCGGCGGGCGATGGCGGTGCCGTGCGCCTGGGCGTGTCGATGATGTGCCCGGGGCGCCAAACGCTGTCGATGTGGTCGGGCATTCACGATCTGGAACCGTCGCTGCGATTTGAGATCGTGCCGGTAAGCGACCTCTACGACGAGCGCGAGACAGTCATGCGTAGCTTGGGCCGCGAGGTCGATGTGGTGCAGTCGAGTTTTTCTACCCCACGCTGGGGCGACACCTGCCAAAAGCTCCGCATCGTCAACGTGCCGTTTTATATCGACGTGCCACGCACGAGCCCGCTGGCGCGCAAGACGCGCATCACGGTTGCCGACCTGGAGGGCATGCGCCTGCGCGTGCTCCGTCACGGCAACGACGCCATGGACAGCCTGCGCATCGACCTTCTGGCCGACGGCGGCGTTGACGTGATCGACGTGGACAGCTTTGACTTTGCGCTCTTTAACGAGGCAGAGGAAAAGGGCGACGCGGTGCTCACCTGCGGCGCATGGTCGGGGGTACACCCGGCCTTTGTGGGCGTGCCGTTCCTATGCGGTCGCGAGGTGCCGGTCTTTTTGCACTATCCGCTCGAGCCCACCCTCCAAGTCCAAAAATTTGTCAACGCCATGGCACAACTTCTCAAATAGCTATCGTGTCGATGATTCTTTAATTCCCGTCCTAGAAAAATCATCTGGTAGAGTTGACCTCACGTGAATTTCAGTACACTGCGTACTACCTGTGCTTTTGTCATTTTGGGAGTGAACTTGTGAATACT
>CAJKEF010000037.1 GCA_905198825.1 uncultured Collinsella sp.
CTTACCCACGGTGTGAAAAAGCGCCAGGACCGCCGCTTCTTCGATCGCGCCACGGTTTTGCGCGACCCCGAGACCGGTGAGCTGTTGGTGACCGAGGCCAAGACGCAGAATTCGGCGCTGCTCGGCACGATGCAGCGGGCCAACTGCCTGCTGCGTATTGACGAAGGACCGTGCGAACTCAAGGCGGGCGACGTCGTGGATGTCGTGCGTGTCGACCTGCCTGAGGGAACGGTGCTATAGGAGGATCGCTATGGAGTTGAAGATTTCGATTGTGACGTGCTCGGATACGCGCGATCTTGCCCAGGACGAGGCTGGAGCCGCACTCGAGGAACTTATCGAGGCGCGGGGCTGGACGGTCGCCTCACATGTGATCGTGCGCGACGACGTCAGCGAGATTGGTGATGCCATTGTGGAAGCCGCCGATGAGTGCCACGCCAATGTTGTGCTCACCTGCGGCGGCACGGGGCTTTCGATGCGCGATGTAACGCCCGAGGCTACGCGTGCCGTCTGCGACCGCGATGTGCCGGGTATTGCCGAGGCAATCCGTGCCTACTCCATGACCAAGACGCGCCGCGCTATGCTCTCGCGCGCTATTTGCATGCAACGAGGTCATACACTTGTCGTAAACTTTCCCGGTTCTACGAAGGCCGCCCGCGAAAGCTGGGAGGCCATAGCGGACCAGCTGGAGCATGCGGCTCAGATGACGGCGGGCGGCGGACATACCAACTAAGCGGTTTACCTGCGGCGGGGTGACCTTATCGGTCGCTCCGCCTTTGTTTTCCGCCGAAGCGACGCCGAGGCGCACGGTAATTTGAAACTATATTCTCTGACGAGAATAATTTCTCACTATCATTATTCGCGCAGAAGTATAATCTGATTGCAGATTAAAGCTCGCGGTGGGGTACCCGGGCACAAGGTCCGAAAGGGTTGAATATGTTCGATATGGTTTCTCGCCGCGGATTCGTCTCGCTTTCTGCTGTCGCCGCTGCCGGCCTTGGTCTTGCCGGCTGCTCGGGCGGCAAGACGTCCGAGCCGGCCGGATCCGATGCCGGTTCTGCTAAGGCATCTTCCAAGAAGGCTGTCGAGCTGCAGGTCTTTGCCGCCAACTCGCTCGAGGAGGCTCTGCCCGAGGTTCAGGAGCTCTACACCGACCAGACCGGCACCACCTTTGCCGACACGCAGTTTAAGGCCTCCGGCGACCTCGTTGAGCAGATGCGTGCCGGTGCCGCTGCCGACGTGCTCATCACAGCCTCCAAGGGCACCATGGACGACGCCGAAGCCGCCGAGCTCGTCGACGCCGATACGCGCGAGGACATGTTCGTCAACGACCTCGTGATTATTCGCGCCGAGGGCTCCGACACCAAGATCGAGGCCATTGCCGACGTCGCGAATCTGGACGGCAAGATCGCCATTGGCGACGCTAAGACTGTTCCCGCCGGCAAGTATGCCAACCAGGCCCTGGCCTCCGTGGGCCTTTACACCGGCACCGAGGGCGACGAAGGCGAGTATGCGCCCGAAATCGCCGACAAGGTCGCGTTAGCCGACAAAGTTGGTACCGCTGCCGCCTACGTCTCTACGGGCGACTGCGTGGCCGGTTTTGTCTACAGCTCTGATATCTTCCGCTACGACGGCATCGAGGAGGCCTTCGTGTGCCCCGAGGATTCGCACAAGCCCATCGTGTACCCGGGTGCCGTTGCCGAGAGCTCCGAGCATGCCGACGAGGCCAAGGCGTTTATCGACTTCTGCCTATCCAACAAGAAGGCCCAGAAGATTTGGGCTAAGTACGGCTTTGAGCTTTCCGCGTAGTGCGGCTTGGCGCGATAATTCCATCGTTTTGTGTCTCACTCCGTCCTTGTATTCGCTTGGAGCTTTTCGTGCTTAATAGATTCCGCATGCTTGTCGCCTGTGCTTTGACCTTCGCGCTTTGCTGGGTGCCGGGATTTGCGTTTGCTGGGGACGCTGAGGACGGGGCCCAGGTTGCTGCGACCGCTCATGGGCTTTCCTATGGGATCGAAGGTTTTGAGCGGTTGGCCAAGGGGACCGCTCGTGCCATGGAGAGCCAGCCTGAGGGCTACCGGTTTCCCGTTGACGAGGACGTGGACCTTGTAGTGGCGCCTGCTGCCGATCGCGTTGTGGTGTGGATATCGCCCAAGGCGGTCGAGAAGTATGGATTGGATCCGCAGGACAACGAGTGCGTATCGGGTCTCAAGGCCCTCGTCTGTAAGCTCGACAGCGCAAACTGCATGGGAGGTGCGCAGCTAGGGGACGTGGATCTTCCTTGGTATGTCACGGCGGAAACAACGTTTGATGCCGGCAGGTATACCTATGGCTTTGACGAGCGCGGTGCGGATGGGGACCGCTATGTGGTGATCTCATCGGCCTCGGGTGATGCCAAGGGCGGCGCGCGTTGGCTTGATAGCGCTCAAATGGTAGAAGCATCGTCTGTCGTGTTACGGGATGAGCAGGGGCCCTTGACCTCTCTGGCCTCCTTTTTGGGCGACATCGACTATCGCCCGTTTTGGGTGTCTATCAAAACGAGCGGCCTTGCCCTGCTGATCTCCTTTGCGCTGGGCCTGTTCGCCGCGTGGAAGACTATGGGTACCTCGAGCCGCATCAAGGGCTTGCTCGACTCGGTCTTTACCATCCCCATGGTGCTGCCGCCTACGGTGTGTGGCTTTTTGCTGCTTATGCTGTTTGGCCGCTCGACCGGGGTGGGCCAGTGGCTCATCGCGCACGGCATCTCGATTGTCTTTACGTGGCCGGCAGCGGTGATATCTGCCGTGGTGGTGTCGTTCCCGCTCGTCTATCGTACGGCACTCGGAGCCTTCGAGAGCCTCGACACGCAGATGCTCGATGCGGCGCGCACGCTGGGCTGGTCCGAGTGTCGCATCTTCACCAAGCTCATGATGCCGCTCGGCTGGCCCTCCATCGCCGCCGGCACGGTGCTCGCCTTCGCGCGTGCCATGGGCGAGTTTGGCTGCACCCTGTTCTTTGCGGGCAACTACGCCGGCATTACCCAGACCATCCCTATTGCGATTTACTTTGAGTGGATGGGTGGCAATACGTCGGTGGCGCTCTTTTGGGTCGTGGTCGTAATTGCGTTCTGCTTCCTGGTCATTCTGTTCATCAATATGTACACGGCGCATTCGCAAAAGTACCGCGAGCGTGGTCTTTCCCGTGCGGAGCGCAAGCAGGCCAAAGAGCTCGCCGGACAGGGCGATTCGCTCGACCCGGCGGGCGGTGATGCCCTGCGTATCGATCGCGAGGCGCTGGCCGAGCTCATGCGCGATGACGCTGTCTCGAAGGGAGGTCGATAGGTCATGTCACTCGTTTTGGATATCAAAAAGCGCTATCCCGGGTTTATGCTCGACATGCAGCTTGAGGCCGGCGAGGAGCGCGTGGCGCTGCTGGGCGCCTCGGGTTGCGGCAAGAGCTGTACACTGCGCTGCATCGCCGGCGTGGAGACGCCCGACGAGGGCAAGATCGTCGTCAACGGTGTGATCTTCTTTGACTCGGCGGCGGGCATCAACCTGTCGCCCCAGGAGCGCAAATGCGCCCTGCTGTTCCAAAACTATCAGCTGTTTCCCAACATGACGGTGGCCGATAACGTATGTGCCGGTGTAAAGGACGCGGGCGATGCCGCGGCGCGTAAAAAACTTGCCGAGCGCTACCTGAGCATTTTCGGTCTAGCCGACTTTGCCGACCGCTATCCCGCACGCCTCTCGGGCGGCCAGCAGCAGCGTGTGGCGCTTGCCCGCATGGTGGCGGCGCATCCGGGCATTTTTATGTTCGACGAGCCCATGAGCGCGCTTGATTCCTATCTTAAGAGCGCACTCGAGCAGAATATGCTCGACCTGTTCGATGTATGCAACCGCACCGTGCTCTACGTGAGCCACGACATCGACGAAGCGTGCCGCCTGTGCCAACGTATCTGCGTAATGCATGACGGGCGCGTCGAGGAGATCGGTTCTGTCGAGGACGTGGTCCGCCGTCCGCAGACGCTGGCGGCACTGCGCCTGACGGGCTGCAAGAACACAAGCCGGGCGCGCAAGATCGGCGACGAAGAAGTTGAGGCCCTCGACTGGGGCATGACCTTTAACGTGGGTCGCGAGGTTCCCGATGATGTGGCGTACCTGGGCATTCGCGCAAGCTACTTCCATGTTGACAATCGCGCGGAGCGGGGCCGCAACAGCTATGATTTGCACGTGGCCCGTGTGAGCGATTCGCGCTTTGAGCGGCTGGTGCTGCTGGACGTGCCGCGCGTCGATGCGCCCACACGTCTGCAGTGGAAGGTCAACAAGGTGGGCGTGCCTGTCGACGAGCTTCCGCAAGCAGGCGAGACGCTGCGCATGCATTTTGATGCCAGCAGGATCCATTTGGTTTGTCGATAGCGCCGGGTAATGCCGTCGGGGATATAAGCCTCGGCGGCTTTGTCTTGCCGTTCGCCGAATGATGGATGACAAACTCTTATCAACACAGATAATTATTTATTAAACGACGGCACACGACGCTGTCGTACGAATGTCAACGGTGTTCGCATGGTCGACGACCGTTGATATAGTTGACCTTAACTTGTAAAGGAGGGTGCGCATATGCCGCAGACGACATACATTCGCCGCGTTGCCGCGCGCGCCCTATACATGGCTCGGAGCCGCATATGAGCAGGTATGTTCACGGCTCCGGGAGAGACGACGCACAACTAAATAATCAGCTGCAAAGCAGGTTCCCCAAAATTCCGGGTTTAGGCGCGGCTGGGTTTTCGCCACCCACCGTGCAGCAATACCGTAGCTATTCATTTTTGGTTCGAGAGGGGAACCGTCATGGCTGAAGAATTTGATTTCCATCCGATGTGGGAGAGCCTCGGCATGAATCTTGCCGACCACGACATGCTGCTGGGCGCCGTGGGCCAGATGTACGGCGATATGTTCCTGACGCAGAACAATCGCCCCAAGTCCACGTCCTACCTGGATTTTGTCGCCACCAACATCCACAGCGGCCGTATTAAGGAGATGCTCGACAAGAAGGAGGCCGGCGAGGCCACCAAGATCGTGGGCAGCTTCTGCGTCTACGTGCCCGAGGAGATCGTACTTGCCTGTGACGGCATTCCCGTGGGCCTGTGCTCGGGTGCCGATTGGGCAACGGACAAGGTCGAGGAGCACTTGCCGCGCAACACCTGCCCGCTCATTAAGAGCTTTGCCGGCTTTAAGCTGGGCGAGGTCTGCCCCTACATTGAGTCGAGCGACCTGGTGGTGGGCGAGAACACCTGCGATGGCAAGAAGAAGGCCTACGAGTTCTTTGCCACGCAAAAGAACATGTACGTCATGGATATTCCCAACGTACACGACGAGTCGACGCTCGTGACCTGGAAGGCCGAGGTCAAGAAGCTCGCGGCCAAGATCGAGGACGAGTGCGGCGTCAAGATTACGCCCGAGCGCCTGAAGGCTGCCACCCACGCCGTCAACGAGAAGCGTCGCGCCCTGCAGCGTCTGGCTGCGACCCGCGCTGCCGACCCGGCGCCTATCAGCGGTCTCGATAGCCTGCTGACCGTGCAGGCAGCCTTTATGGACGACACGCCGCGTCTGACCGGAGCCATTAACGATATGGCGGCTGAGTGCGAGCAGCGCGTTGAGGCTGGCGAGTGCGTGGCGCCCAAGGGCACCAAGCGCATCCTGTACACCGGTACGCCCATGGCCGTGCCCAACTGGAAGCTGTTCAACCTCATCGAGAAGGCCGGCGGCGTTGTGGTAGGCGAGGAGTCCTGCACGGGCTCGCGCTACTACAAGGACCTGGTCGACGAGTCCGGCGAGACGGTCGACGAGATGCTCGACGCCATCGCCGAGCGCTACTTTAAGATCAACTGCGCTGTCTTTACGCCCAACGACCAGCGAATGAAGGACATTGTCCAGTTGGCCAAGGACCTGCATGCCGACGGCATCGTCGACGTGGCCCTGCAGTTCTGCACGCTCTACGAGATGGAATCGTTTGCCGTGGAGAAGGCCGCCGAGGAGGCCGGCATTCCGTTTATGCACATCACGACCGACTACGCCGGCGAGGATGCAGGCCAACTGCAAACCAGGATTGAGGCTTTCTTGGAGACAATTTAGGGCTATCCGTCCCGGCGGCTTCCCCAGGCACCCGATCTTGCCGTTCAAACCGTCGCTTGCGTACAAAAATACGCGGCGCTCCTCTTTCACGGCAACCTGGGGCACCTGGGAAAGCCGTTTCCTTGGTTGGTTAAAAGGTTTGTTAAGGAGCTATATGTCGGAAAATATTGAGCAGCCGTTGCCCAGCACGTTTGAGGAGTTCAACGAGCAGCGCAAGGCGGCGTTTATTCGCGTCAAGGATTATAAGCAGGCGGGTAATCGTCTGGTCGGCTTTTTGTGCAGCTATACGCCGCTCGAGATTATCGATGCCGCGGGCGCTGCAAGCGTCGCTCTGTGTGGTACGTCCGACGAGGTGATTCCCGAGGCCGAGAAGGTGCTGCCGGCAAATCTCTGCCCGCTCATCAAGTCGACGTACGGTTTTGCCTACTCGCAAAAGTGCCCGTTTACGTACTTTAGCGACATGATCATCGGCGAGACCACCTGCGACGGCAAGAAGAAGATGTACGAGCTACTCAACGAGCTCAAGCGCACGCACATTCTGCACCTGCCACAGGGTCGCGATCGCGCCTACGAGCGCGAGGGCTGGTACGAGGAGTGCCGCCTGCTCAAGGAGGAGCTCGAGGGCTTCTACGGCATCACGATTACCGACGATGACCTGCGCGCTGCCGTCCGTCGCCGCAACCGCTTGCGTGCGGCCCAGCTCGACATGTTTGCGCTGCAGGCCAATCAGCCGGCGGCTATGAGCGGCGTCGACCTGATGAGCACCATGTTTGCCGGTACGTTCAGCTTTGATATCGAGGCCTATACGCAGCAGCTGGAGCAAAAGGTTGCCAAGCTGCGCGAGGCCTACGACGCGGGCGAGCGCCCGGTCGCGGCGGATGCCAAGCGCATTCTGATCACCGGCTGCCCGGTGGGCGGCGTGATCAACAAAATCGGCCGCACCATCGAGTCCAACGGCGGCGTGGTCGTGTGCATGGACGACTGCTCGGGCGAGCGCACGGCGGCCATGATGATCGACCCGGAGGCTCCCGATATCCTTCGCGTCATCGCCGACCGCTACCTGGACATTAACTGCTCGGTCATGACGCCCAACGACGGTCGTATGGAAAACACGCTGGCCATGTGCGAGAAGTATCACGTCGATGGCGTGGTGGAGAGCGTGCTCCAGGCGTGCCACACCTTCAACGTTGAGAGTGCGCGCATGCAGGAGGCCGTCGAGGGTGCGGGCATTCCGTACATGAAGATTGAGACCGACTACAGCAACGGCGACATGGGCTAGATCGAGACCCGCATCGCCGCCTTCATCGAAACCCTCTAGCTTCCTCAGGCACCGGTTCTTGCCCCTCAAACCGTCGCTTGCGTACCCAAAGTACGCTGCGCTCCTCTTTCGGGGCAATCTCCGGCACCTGAGAAACCTAGAGCTAAGGCGCCTGAACGCGCCGCTGTCTTTGATGTTTAGATTGGGAGAGAGCCATGATAGGGATCGGGATCGATATCGGGTCTACGGCGGCCAAGGCTGCTGTGGTCGATGGGGAGGGTTCGGTGGCGTGGACGTGCGTGCAGCCAACCGGGTTCTCCTCGGTCGATGCTTCCGAGCGGCTGCGCGAGGCACTGGCAGCGGCGGGTTATGACGTGGCTGCCGACGACGCGCGCGTGGTCGCGACCGGCTACGGTCGTGTCGCCGTGCCCTATGCGCACAAGGTCGTGACCGAGATCACCTGCCACGGCACCGGTGCCGTGCGCCTGTTTGGCGATCACGGCACGGTGATTGACGTGGGCGGCCAGGACACCAAGGTCATCCAGCTTAAAGGCGGCCGCGTGGTCAAATTTGCCATGAACGACAAGTGCGCTGCCGGCACGGGGCGCTTTCTGGAGATCATGGCCGACCGCCTAGGCATTTCCCAGCAGCAGATGGCCGACCTGGCGCGTTCCGGCGAGCCCACCAAGATTAGCAGCATGTGCACGGTGTTTGCCGAAAGCGAGGTTATCAGCCTGATCGGTCGCGGTGAGCCGCGCGAGAACATTGCGCGTGGCGTGATCGACAGCGTGGTTTCGCGCGTGGCGACCATGGCCGGGCAGGCCGCGGGCGCCCCGTACTATCTGACCGGCGGCCTGTGCGAAAACGCCTATGTCGTTGAACGGTTGGGCGAGCTACTGGGGTCGCCGGTGACCACCTCGCCCCAGGCTCGCTTTGCCGGAGCGATCGGCGCGGCGATTCGCGCACAGGCGCTAGGGTGATGTATCGGCCGTGGAAGCGCGTTCATGCGTATACTGGGATGCATTGTTTGTGTTTGAGAGGAGGTATCGATGGCTGACGATCAGATTAAGCTCACGTCTATGACGGCCGCGAGCGGTTGAGCCGCTAAGCTGGCTCCCGGAGCCCTCGCCCAGGTCCTGGGCGATTTACCCAATGTGCATAACGACAACTTGCTCGTGGGGTTCGATACCTCTGACGATGCGAGCGTCTTCCGCGTAGGGGAGAACCTGGGCCTCGTGCAGTCCATCGACTTCTTCCCACCGATGGTCGACGACCCGTTCCTGTTTGGCCAGATTGCGGCGGCAAACTCGCTGTCGGACATATACGCCATGGGTGGACGACCGAGCCATGCCATGAACTTGCTGTGCATCCCGAGCTGTCTGGGCGTTGAGGTTGCCGGTCAGATTCTGGCGGGCGGCGCCGACAAGTGCGTCGAGGCGGGCTGCTCCATCGCGGGCGGCCACACCATCAACGACGACGAGCCCAAGTACGGCCTGTCCGTGAGCGGTTTTGTGCCGCTCGACCGCATGCTCGCCAACAGTGGCGCGCGCGTGGGTGATGTTCTGCTGCTGACCAAGGCGGTCGGCTCGGGCATTA
>CAJKEF010000038.1 GCA_905198825.1 uncultured Collinsella sp.
CGACCGAGCGCGTGCGCGCGGACATTCAGCAGATGCTCGGCCTGCAAAATCCCGCGACGGTAGTGACGGGCTTCGATCGCAAGAACCTCTACTTTGGTTGCGAGGAGATGGGCGATAAGGCCAAGGCCGCGTGGGTGCGCGACTACGTGATCGCGCATTCGAGCGAGAGCGGCATCGTGTATTGCTCGACCCGCAAGACCGTCGATACGCTGGCCGCGGAGCTTGCCGAGGCACTGGACCCCAGCGGCATTCGCGTGGGCCGCTACCATGCCGGCATGGGCAACGACGCCCGCCGCCAAAGCCAGTGTGCCTTTATCGACGACGACATTCAGGTGATGGTTGCCACCAACGCCTTTGGCATGGGCATCGACAAGCCCAACGTGCGCTACGTGATCCACAACAACGTGCCCGAGAGCATCGAGGCCTACTACCAAGAGGCGGGCCGCGCTGGCCGCGATGGCGATCCGGCCAGCTGCCATCTGCTGTGGAACGGTAACGATTTTCGCATGCGCCGCTTTCTGATCGATCGCGGCGATGCTGCCGACGAGGCGCTCGATGACGAGCAGCGCGCGTGGGCGCTCCAGAACCGTTATCGCCTGCTCAGCCAGATGGAGGGCTACTGCAATACCACCGGCTGCCTGCGCGAATACATGCTGCGCTACTTTGGCGACGAAGCCGCGGCCGAGCATGCGGTTGTGGCTGCTGCGGGCGGCACCGCAGACGACGCCGAGGGCTGCGGCAACTGCAGCAATTGCCTCACGCAGTTCGAGGTCGAGGACGTCACCGATATGGCCCGCGCCGCCGTGCGCTATGTGGCTACGCGTCCCATGCGCTTTGGCAAGTCGCTGATCGCCGATGTGCTCCACGGCGGCAACACCGAGCGCATTCGCCAGATGCATCTGGACGAGGACCGCGGCTACGGTGAGCTGTCGAGCGAATCGGTCGGGCGCATCAAGGACATCATCGGCCAGCTGTGCGGCCGCGGCTATCTGGCCACCTCGCAGGGGCAATACCCGGTCGTGGGGCTGGGCCCGCGTGCCACCGAGGTCGAGGATGAGACGTTTGCCTTTACCGTTAAGCGTCGCGCGTCCAAGCGCAAGGCCTCGGCCCGCGCCCGCCGTGCGGTGGACCTGCTGCGCGAGGAGGCCGAACTGGATCAGCGTCCGCGCGTGGGCGATGACGCTGAGCTGTTCGAGCGCCTACGCTCGCTGCGCAAGGAGATCTCGACCGAGCTGGAGATGGCGCCATACATGGTCTTCTCCGACAAGGCCCTGCGCGGCCTGTGCCGCTTGCGCCCTCAGACGCGCGACGAGCTTGTCCAGGTCAACGGCATCGGCGAGAAAAAGGCCGATGCCTTTGGCGAGCAGTTTATGGCGGCGATTGAAGAGTTTGAATCCGAACATGCGCGGGATGGAGCGTAACGATGGCTTTCGATAGCAAGACCGACCGTACTGACGTGTCCGCCGTGCCGCTGTACCAGCAGGTAATGGACGACCTAAAGGGCGAGATCGCGCGCGGCGTGTACGCAGCCGGCTCGCGCATTCCTTCCGAGATGGAGCTCGCGAAGTCCTATGGCGTGGGACGCGTCACCGTGCGCCGTGCCATCGAGGAGCTGTCGCGTGCGGGGTATCTCAACCGCCAGCAGGGGAGGGGCACCTTTGTGTGCGCTCCCAAGCTCAAGCGCAAGATTCGCCAGAAGGGTGACGTCCAGAGCTTTACTGAGGGTTGTGCTGCCAACGACATGGTGCCGGGTGCGCGTCTGGTGTCGCGCGCGGTGGTCGCGGCGACGCACGAGGATGCGGCGTTCTTTGGCGCGGAGCCCGGCTGCGAGCTTATCGTGGTCGAACGCGTGCGCACAGCCGACGGCATCCCTGTCATGCTTGAGAACAACGCCTTTGTGCTCGCCGACCATCCCTACCTGCAGACGCTGGCCGATGAGGACCTCACCGATAACTCAATCTTTGCGCTCGTTGCCGAGCATTCGGGTCGCGCGCCGCTCAAGTCCGACCCCTGCACCGTGGAGATTGCGCTTGCCGATGCTCAGACGGCCCCGCTGCTGGAGGTGCCGGTCGGTGAGCCGCTCTTCTATATGGAGGCCTACTTTACCGACGCCGGCGGGCGCCCTCTACTGCTCGGCCGCCAAAAGATCGTGGGCTCGCGCTACGTCTTCGACATCTAACGTCCACAGATAGAACAACATAGAACAAATTTGCCGGGATGACTTCACGGGCGTTATTACACGTGTTATAAATAGGACAACATAGAACGACAGCAGGTACGAGCTGCCGTCGCTCAAAGCCGCCCCACAAGGAGGAACATCAGGATGAACGCACATGATCTGGTTCAGGAAATCATTGAGCGCAAGGGCAAGATTGAGAACGTCTTTTGGATCGCCTGCGGCGGTTCGATGATCGACCTGATGCCGGCCAACGAGCTGCTCAAGCGCGAGGCAACCACGTTTACCTCGACGGTCTACACGGCACGCGAGTTTTGCCTGATGGCTCCCAAGAGTCTTGGCGAGAAGTCGCTCGTCATCGCCTGCAGCCACAGCGGCAACACGCAGGAGGTCGTCGACGGCTGCGAGATGGCGCTGGCCGCCGGTGCTGAGGTCGTTGCCCTCACCGACTGCGAGGGCTCCAAGATCGACAACGGCAAGTGGACTACCTGGGTCTACCCCTGGGGCGAGGGCGTGCCGCAGGCCGAGGTGCCGCAGGGCATCGGCGCTCTGATCGCCGCCGAACTGCTCGACCAGCAGGAAGGCTACGAGGCGCTCGCCGACATGTACGAGGGCCTCAAGCAGATGGATGCGCTGCTGCCCGCCGCCCGCGAGAAGGTCAACGCCGAGCTGGGCGCCCGCTTTGCCGAGCTCTGCCAGCAGCACAAGTTCTTCTATATCCTGGGCTCCGGCCCCAACTTTAGCCAGACCTACGCCATGGCCATCTGTTCGCTCATGGAGATGCAGTGGCAGCACTGCTGCTACATCCACTCCGGCGAGTATTTCCACGGTCCCTTCGAGGCCACCGAGCCCGGCGTGTTCTACTTTGTGCAGCTTGGCGCGGGCGAGTGCCGCCCCATGGAGGAGCGCGCTCTTGCGTTCCTCAACACGCACACCGATACGGTCATGGTGCTCGATGCGCTCGAGTACGGCGTGGGTGAAGTGCCTGCCAGCGTGCGTTCGTTCCTGGAGCCGATCTTCTTCTACAACATGAGCTGCGAGCTGCGCGCCGCACGCGGCGAGGTGTTTGACCACAGCCCCGAGGTTCGTCGCTACATGGGCATCGAGCAGTACTAGGTAACGGGAAAAGCATTCACCTTCGATTCGCAAGTGAACAGCGTGCGTAAAAAGCGGGCCGTGCCGGGGATTTCCGGCGCGGCCCGCTTGGTATCGCGCTTAGATTCGCGAGGTTGTGGCAGCCAGCGGCCTACTTTGCGTCGTAGGCCTCGGCGTCCCACCAGTCGAGCTGGGCGATGTTGTCGCGGATGTGCTGGCAGCTCTTGTGGAAGCCCTCGAGCTCGTACTCGGACAGGTCGAGCGTGTAAACCTCCTCGACGCCCTCGGCGCCGATCACGCACGGCAGGGAGGTAAAGATGCCCTCCTCACCATATTGGCCGGTCATGAGCGTGGAGGCGGAAAGCACGGCGTGCTCGTTGTGCAGCACGGCGGCGCAGACGCGCGCGGCGGAGTTGGCGACGGCGTACTCGGTGCACTGCTTGCCCTGGTAGGTCACATAGCCGCCCTTGCGCGCGAGCTCCTCGACCTCCATGTGGTCGAAGGCGTACTTGTCGGGGTTCTCGGCCTGGAGCTCGTTGAGGCTCTTGCCGGCGATGGTCGCGGCCTTAAAGGCAGCCAGCTGGCTAAAGCCGTGCTCGCCGATCATGTAGGCGTCGATGGACTTGGGGCTCACGCCGACCTTCTTGGAGATCTCGGTGCGCAGGCGGGCGGAGTCCAGACCGCAGCCCGAGCCGATGATCTTCTTGGGATCGTAGCCGGTCAGGTGCCACAGCTCGGTGCACACGACGTCGCAGGGGTTGGAGATGCTTACGAAGATGCCGTCGAAGCCGGCGTCGACGATGCGTTTAGCAAAGGTGCGGGCGGCGTCGGTGGTAAAGAACAGCTCACCGTCGCGGTTACCAGCGGCCAGCGCGACCTTGCCGGCAGCGTTGACGATGACGTCGCAGCAGGCCAGCTCCTCGTAGTGGTCGTAGCAGTTGACGATCTTGGTGTTATACGGGACAAACGAAAGGGAGTCGCGCAGGTCCTGGACCTCGGACGTCACCTTGGCCTCGTTGATATCGCACAGGTACAGCTCGTCGGCAATGCCCTGCATGAGTAGGCTGTTGGCGACATGTGCTCCTACGTGGCCCTGGCCGACCACACCGATCTTACGCGTCTGGTACATATATGTATCCTTTCGGCCGAGTTTTTCGCGTCGAACCATTGTAGCGTCCAGCTGCCACTTTGCTAGACTAAAGCGCCGTAGATTTTTGGCACATGCCTTAATCTCTACTTTTGGAGTGATTTGGGCCGCTGACGGCATCGCTGGGCGATGTGCTCGCGCGGATGGGGCCGCTCGTTGTACCATAGCTGCAACTGACTCGTAAGGAGCATCCATGCCCATTCGTATTCCCGACGCCCTTCCTGCCGCTGCGCAGCTCGAGAGCGAGAACATTTTTGTCATGACCGAGTACCGCGCGCTGCACCAGGACATCCGTCCGCTGCGCGTGCTCATTCTCAACCTCATGCCCACCAAGATTGCCACCGAGACGCAGATCATGCGCAAGCTCTCCAACACGCCGCTGCAGGTGGAGGTGGACCTGCTGCGCACCAAGACGCACGAGGCCACGCACGTAAGCGCCGGCCACCTGGAGACGTTCTACCGCACGTTCGACGACATCCGCGACATCCACTATGACGGCCTGATCATCACGGGCGCGCCGGTGGAGCAGATGCCGTTCGAGGAGGTCGACTACTGGCCCGAACTCTGCCAGATCATGGATTGGTCCACCACGCACGTGCACTCTACGCTGCACATTTGTTGGGGCGCGCAGGCCGGCCTGTACCATCATTACGGTATCCAGAAGTACGACCTGCCGGCAAAGGCGAGCGGCGTGTTCGAGCATTATCTGGTGAAGCCGCAAAGCCCGCTGGTCCGCGGCTTTGACGACCGTTTCTATGCCGTGCATTCGCGCAACACCGATGTGCGCCGCGAGGACGTGGAGGCCGAGCCGCAGCTTGAGGTCGTGGCCGTGTCCGATGAGGTGGGCCTGTACATCGTCAAGTCGACCGACAGCCGTCGCTTCTTTGTCTTTGGACACCCCGAGTACGATACCGACACGTTGCGCCTGGAGTACGAGCGCGACGTGAAGCGCGGCCTCAACCCTCAGGTGCCGGCGCATTACTTCCCGGGCGACGACCCCGCCGCCGAGCCGCGCAACGTCTGGCGCAGTCAGGCTCAGCTGTTCTACACCAACTGGCTCAACTACTACGTCTACCAGACCACGCCCTACGACCTGGCCCGCGCCGGCGAGGAGCACTAGGCTGCGGCTATGGCTGCTGCCGTGACGTGACGAGTGAGGATATCCGGACACACGAGCGTGGATTTTCGGACGTTTACAAATCGAGCGTGGATAATCTCCCATTTTTGGCCGAGGAACGGGCTCAAAGTGGGAGATTATCCACGCTCATTTTTTAGGCATGTAGATGCCGATGGCTCGGCTAAGAGACGGTGCGTGCAGAGGCAAAGTCGCATTTGGCGTGGTCTTGAATCTCGACGGGTTTTTCTTTCTGATAATCCGATGGACCAAGGCGCCAAATTATGGAGACGAGGACCTCTCGACAACCACCCTACCTGCAGATATAAGTCATCAGCCTAAAACGTCCAAAACCGTCAAGCATTTGGTCAGCGCCTGGACAGCATTTGGTCAGACTTCGCATGAAACCGTCTGGTACGTTTGCGCCGTTCCAAGAGTTGGGAGGCGACATGGGAAACATGACGGCGAATCAAAGGCTTACAAGTCACATTAAAGCATGCGAACAGCAGATGAGCTGCGTGTACGCACGCACGACGGCGGAGGCAAAGCAGATTGAGCGGCGGGTGGCGGCGGGAAGTCTAGAGGCGGTCATGCCGGGGCTGTATGCGCGTCCGGATTATTGGTCCGAGCTCAAGTTTCGGCAGCGTTATCTGCATCGGGTGCGGGCCCTTGCGCAAAAGCATCCCGACTGGACGTTTTGCTCCTATACGGCGGCTGTTATCTACGGCCTTTCGGTTTCGCATGCCAATTTGGCGCACATCCATATCGCCGTGGCGCCGGCGCAATCGACGACGCCCGGCTCTCAGGTGATTCGCCATCGTTATGCTCGTCAAACACGGGCAATCCAGATGGATATTGCCGTGACCGATATCGATCAAACGATTACGGATTGCCTGGTCGATGCATCGTTTGTCGAGGGACTGATCATTGCGGACTCGGCGCTTCATGAGCAGCTGTTGTCGAAGGAGCATCTCGTTGAGGCAGTCGACAAGCTTGGCTTAAATCGTCGCGGTGTTGTGACGGCGCGAAGTGTTGCGCGGTGTGCCGATGGCCTATCGGAAAGCGGTGGCGAGTCCAAGGCGCGCGCCCTGATGATCGAGCGCGGTTGGCAGACGCCGGAGCTGCAAGTTGAGCTGTTCGACCCAGTTGAGCCGGGACGGCCGTATCGCGTTGACTACTTGTGGCGTGTGGGCGACCAGCTGATTATCGGTGAGTTCGACGGATTCGTTAAAAGTGAGAAGGCGGCGGAGGAGGGTAGGCTCGCAAAGGCGCAATTTGATGAGCGCCAGCGCGAGTCAAGGCTTTCGCTGCTTGATAACTGCAAGATCGTGCGCTTGTGCTGGGATGATCTAAGGGATCCGACAAAGCTCGATCGCAAGCTCAGGGTCGCCGGCGTGCCGCGTGAGTGCTGAGGCAGTTGCGGGACGTTTGGCTTGCACTAGCGTGGAAATCCAGACGTGTATTGGTTGAGCGTGGATTTTCGGACGCTTGTTGAATGAGCGTGGATAATCTCCCACTTTTGGCTCGTAAGGGGGCTCAAAGCGGGAGATTTTCCACGCTCATCTTGCGGGTGCGATACAGCGGCGATCAGGCGCTGATGATGTGGGGCAGCGGCAGGTCGTGGGCGTCGGTGTGAACGTGGTCGACACGCTGCTCGTCAAAGGCGATGCCGATGATTTGGCATGCGGGCGAGAGCGTGGGCAGATAGCGGTCGTAGCAGCCGCCGCCGTAGCCCAGGCGCGCGCCGGCGCGGTCGAAGGCTACGAGTGGCACGATGGCCATGTCGAGGGCCTCGGCAGGCACGATAGGGAAGCGGTCGCTGTCGATGTCCATGGCCGCGAAGGTCCGCGTGGGGTGGGCGATAAACGGAGCCGAGGACGCATCGCCGGCGGCAACTGCCCGCATGCACATGCGCTGGCCACAAGCTGCGGCGTCTGTTGCCGAGAACATGCACGGATAGGCCACGCGCCAGCCGCGTTTGGCGGCCGCTGCGGCAAACGCGGCAGGATCGACTTCGGAACCCATCGCGGCATAGACGGCAACGATGCGCGGCGCCGCGGCATCCGAGCGATCCAACAGCTCAACAAGCCGCGCACAGATAGCGGCGGACTTTGCCGCCCGCACATCCAAATCAAGAGCATCGCGCCGAGCAATCATCGCCCGTCGCAACTCAGCCTTGTCCATCCCAGCCTCCTCTAGCAAACCTGCCAAAAAGGGACAGGTTTATTTTGGCAGGTTTTATCTGGGCAAACGCGATATGGGCAGTAAAGCCACCGCAAATATGCCTGTGAACTGCGCCCTTTGTGGTTGTTTGGGCCTATGCGTTAATGCTATAACGCCGCAGCGATTGCTTCAGTCACAAACTTATTGAGTGACTCACCCTTCTTTGCCGCTGCCAGCGCCGCTTGCTTGTGGAGCTCAGAGCCCGTTCTTACGTTGAACGAGCCCTTAAAAGCCCGCTCGGGTTCCTTGCCTTTCTCGGCGCAAAACTCAAGGTAATCATCGACGGCGTCGTGGAAGCATCGCTCCACCTCTTCAGCTGTGGAGCCTTCAAATACGATTGCGTCCCTAATGCCGGTGACCATACCTGTTAGCACATGCTGTTCGGCATCGAACTCGACTGGGGCGAAATAACCCTTGTATGCCAAAACGTTACTCATGACTACCTCCGACATCTTGCAGAAATCGAACGATGTTTCGAATGGTCCCCGCCGTCAATTCGTCAGATGGATGTGGCGCGTGCATTACGAACATCCTGCCATCTGATGGCCTGTAGAAGCGAATGCGCGATCCGGATGTCTTGCCTTTGTTGTCCATTTCAAAGCCATATGAAGCCATGACTTTTAAAAAATCGGTATACCGATACGTCGAAGGGCAGCTAAGCAGTTGGGCGATGAGTTTATCGGTCCGAGTCATCCCGCCTCACATTCTGCAACTATATCTTAGTTGCAATTTAAGTCCGATGCAAGCACCCCTACTATAGAACATGTGTACGTATAGAACAAGTGTTCGAACCAACGCAAAGGCACCTGCCCCTTCGTGGGGTTTTGCTGGGGGGGCGGGTGTCTGCAGCGGTTTGTCTCGATCTGTAACAGTAACTCGGCAAAATCGGACCTAGATGCTACAGATTGAGACAAAGGGGCGGCGCCATTCGGAAACGTCTCGATCTGTAACATCTGGAGCCAATATTGCCGTCTAGATGTTAAAGATTTAGACAAACTGGTGGGACGGGGTGAGCTGCCCTACCCAAGCAGCGGCAAAAGAAAAAGGTAGATTTTCAGGCATGTCCCAAAAATCTACCTTTGTTGTACGTTAGCCCAGCAGGTCGACTACGTTAAAGCCGGCGTTGCTCTTGGCGATGACGTCT
>CAJKEF010000039.1 GCA_905198825.1 uncultured Collinsella sp.
CGGAGCCCTTCTTTATTCCTTATGCTGGATGAAAAGCCCCTTGTTTTTGCAGGGGTGCATACTCGACTTATAAGTGCATAGAATCTCGTATAGCGCGAGTAAGATATTGCGCTGTCCATTTTGTGTTTAGCAGAGATGTAGTTTGCATAATCTGACATAATCCTCGCTGCATTTAAATAAAGTTGCACGTAAATGGCGTAGATATGCCTAAGCTTGGCTTCTTTACGCTGAGCGGGTAAAAATGACCGTTCACCGTTCAACTGTTTTCAAAATGAATAAAATAAGGGATAACAGGAATATAAACCTTAATAAACTCGTGTATCGCACGGACACGGGTTATTAATGGGTTGTAGGCCTTTTACAGAAAGGATTCCAGCAATGTCTAAGCCTCTTGGCAAGCCCGATCGTATTGTCGTCGCCCTTGGCGGCAACGCCCTCGGCAACAACCCCGTTGAGCAGATCGAGGCCGTGAGCAACACCGCTCACGCTCTTCTCGGCCTGATCGAGCAGGGCAACGAGATCATCATCACCCACGGCAACGGCCCGCAGGTCGGCATGATCCAGAACGCCTTCGCCGCCGCCCACGACGCCATCGGCACCCCCGAGATGCCGCTGCCCGAGTGCGGCGCCATGTCCCAGGGCTACATTGGCTATCACCTGCAGCAGGGCATTGGCCGCGAGATGCACAAGCGCTATAAGCGTTGGCACGCCGCCACCGTCGTCACCCAGATCGAGTGCGATCCGGATGATCCCGCGTTCAAGAACCCGACCAAGCCGATCGGCCCCTTCTACACCGAGGAGCAGGCCAAGGAGTTCATGGCCGAGGATCCCTCCAAGGTCTTCGTCGAGGATTCCGGCCGCGGCTGGCGTCGCGTCGTCGCTTCCCCCGATCCCAAGAAGATCGTCGAGGCTGACTCCATCCTCAACCTGCTCGACAACGAGTTCATCGTCATCGCCTGCGGTGGCGGCGGCATCCCCGTCGTCCGCGACTACGAGAACAAGGGCTGCTACAAGGGCGTTCCCGCCGTCATCGACAAGGACCTGGGCGGCGAGCTGCTGGCCGAGGACTGCGACGCCGACGTTCTGTTCCTGCTGACCGCCGTTGAGCATGTCGCCATCAACTTTGGCAAGCCCAACCAGGAGGAGCTCGAGGACCTCACCGCCGACGAGGCCGAGCGCCTGGCCGACGAGGGTCAGTTCGGCAAGGGTTCCATGGAGCCCAAGGTCCGCGCTGCCATCAAGTTCGCCCGTTCCCGCAAGGGCCGCACCTGCATCATCGGCGCCCTGGACAAGGCCGCCGAGACCATGGCCGGCCTCTCCGGTACCCGCATCCACGAGTAGTCTCTACTCTGTTGCATCTCTCGTGGGCGCCAGGCAAAGCGCCCACAAACTAGCCTCTCTTCATGAGCCCCGCAGTCCGCTCCGACTGCGGGGCTTTTGTTTCAACCCGGCACTTAGGGACGTTCCTTTCCTGCCGGCAGCATGGGACAGTCCTTAAAGGCTGTCCCCAACGACCACTCATTTAAGTCTGTCCCCAATGATTAGTAGTAGGCCCACATGGCTTCGATTTCATTGAGGACTTCTACGACGCCCCAGCGGCGGGCGCTGCGGCTTTGCGAGTTGGGGTCGTAGACTCCCACTTGATCGGCATCGTCGATGCCCCAGAGCACGATATAGTGTCCAACGCTGGTAAAGGTTCCGGGACGAACCGATGCGATGATGGGTGCGCCCGAGCGCAGCGCCTGGGTGATGGAGCTGCGATCGATATGGAGCTCAGTTCCGTCAAGGCCCAGCTGCCATGCGCCGCTCGTCATAAACGACCACTCGGTGGCGCCGGTGGGCGCATAGTTGCCCGCCTCGGAAAGAGCGCACATATCGACCGGCGTCATATCGGTGTGGCCGGTCTTATAGATGTAGACCATGGTAAGACAGGTAGGGCCGCAGGCATTTTGGCGGATGGTACCGCCGGCGTAGGGCAGCTCCGACCATGCCGGGTCAATCTGATAGATGTGGGGCATGGTGCCGGCTTGCCACTGCGAACGCGGGGTCGAAAACGCAAACGAATAGCCGGGCGCGACCGGGGCCTTGAGCAGCTTATCCTCGGCGGTTGGATCGAGGCCGGCCGAGCCGTGGGAGATACAGGAGCTCATAAGCACAAAGACCAGACAGGTGAGGATAGAGCACAGTGCGAGGCGAAGTCGACGAGCTGACAGGGCGGGGGCATTCACGTACGATGTCGAGCGGTGAGGCTTGCCGTCGCGTCCGCCTTGGGGATGCGAAAAGAAGCGGTTGATATGGATGCCGGGCTGACGTGCGCCGTTGCGGCGTAGTTGCGGAACCTCGGCCTGGCGCTGTCGAGTGCGCGCGCCCAAGCGGCCATCTTGCTGCGCGCTTGTACCCGTGCTCGGACGACCGCTCTGCCGCGTTCTGCTTGCCTGCTGCCGAGACGAAGGCCTGGGTTGCTCTTGAGGGCGTTGCGGATTGCTGCTCGTTGCACTTCTGGGCGTCGGCGTGGTACGGCCAGCAAGGCGAACGCTTTGTCGCCGTTGATCACCGTCGTTGTATCCGTATGCCATTCGTACCGCCTTGTCTCATGTATAACCTGTCCATCCTACAAAAAAGATGTGCAACAAATGGGCCTGCGCGTCAAAAGCTCGGTAAACGGTACGAAAGGCGCAAAACACACGGCCTCAAAAATATCTCTATATGCGTCCGATGAGCGTACGCCCGTCGGGCGGGCGGCAACAATGAGCGGCAAACCGTGCCGTTCGTCCCAAAAACGGCGCCGCTCATATGCGAGTTCGGCCTTCGGTCGAGCCATGGGCGGCGCTGCTGTGCCAAGGCCGTATCTTAAAGCCACGAAATAAAAGCGCGCGGCGAAACGGACCGCGCAAGGGGTGACGTCAAGGGACGTCAAAAAGGAAAGGAGGGGAACAATGGCGGACAAGAACACAGAAGTTGCAGTCGAGGATAACGGCGGCATGAAGAAAACGCTTTCGCTCTGGAACTTCTTCACCATCGGCTTTGGTGCCATTATCGGTACCGGTTGGGTTCTGCAGGTCGGCGACTGGATGGTCGTGGGCGGCGGTCCCGTTCCCGCTATGATCGCATTCCTCTTGGGTGCAATCTTCCTCGTGCCCGTCGGAGCTGTTTTCGGTGAGCTCACGGCTGCTATCCCCATCTCGGGCGGCATCGTCGAGTATGTCGATCGTAGCTTTGGCCGTACGCTGAGCTACATCACCGGATGGCTTTTGGCCCTGGGCAACGGTATCCTGTGCCCGTGGGAGGCCATCGCCATTTCGACCCTCGTGTCCGAGATGTTCGGCAGCCTGCCCGGTCTTGAGTGGCTGCGCGCCGTCAAGCTCTACACCATCCTGGGCGCTGACGTTTACCTGTTCCCGACGCTGATCGCGCTCGGCTTTGCAACCTACGTCATCTTCCTCAACTTCCGCGGCGCCAGCTCGGCCGCCAAGCTCCAGGCCTTCCTGACCAAGGCTCTGCTCTGCGGCATGCTGCTCGCCATGGGCGTCTCGCTGTTCACCGGCTCGCCGGACAACGCCATGCCCGTGTTCTCCCAGGTCACCGGCGCTGGCGGCGGCAAGGCCGCTACCGAGGGCGCCAGCCTGTTCGCCGGCATCGTGTCGGTCCTGGTTCTGACCCCGTTCTTCTACGCCGGTTTCGACACCATTCCTCAGCAGGCTGAGGAAGCAGCCGAGGGCCTCAACTGGAACAAGTTCGGCAAGATCATCTCCCTGGCCCTGCTGGCCGCCGGCGGCTTCTACATGGTCTGCATCTACTCGTTCGGCACCATCCTCGACTGGCATGAGTTTGTTAAGAGCCCGGTTCCCGCGCTTGCCTGCCTCAAGGGCATCAACATGCTCCTGTACCTGGCCATGCTCGTCATCGCTACGCTTGGACCCATGGGCCCGATGAACTCCTTCTACGGCGCCACGAGCCGCATCATGCTCGCCATGGGTCGCAAGGGCCAGCTGCCCGAGAAGTTCGCCGAGGTCGACCCCAAGTCCGGCGCTCCCAAGCTCGCCTGCGTCGTCCTGGGCGTCATCACCGTCATCGGTCCGTTCCTGGGCAAGAACATGCTCATCCCTCTGACCAACGTGTCGGCTCTCGCCTTCATCTTCTCCTGCGGCATGGTCGCCCTCGCTTGTCTGCGCATGCGCTTCACCGAGCCCGACCTGCCTCGTCCCTACGAGGTGCCCGGCGGCAAGTTTGGCATCGGCCTCGCTATCGCTGCCTGCGCCATCATCATCGGCCTGCTCGTGATTCCGTTCTCTCCCGCCTCCCTCAACATGGTGGAGTGGAGCATCGTGATCGGCTGGTTGGCTATTGGCCTGGCCCTCATGGCTTTCACCAATTCCCGCAAAAAGTAACGCCGAGCCGGGGCGGATCAGGTGCGCGGGACCCTCTCTTCCGCGTGCCGAACCCGGCGCCACTTGGGTAGCTTTGTGAGGCCTTAACCCAACACGGCCTCGCCCACTATATGGATCCATAAGGAGGAACCATGTCCACTAAGTATGCAATCGTTGGCGGCAAGCTCATCGACGGTACCGGTGCCGAGCCGGTCGAGAACTCCCTCGTTCTCGTCGACGACAACGGCAAGATCGAGTACGCCGGCACTATGCAGGACCTTCCCGAGGGCGTTGAGGTCATCGACGCCGCCGGCAAGACCGTCCTTCCCGGCCTGATCGACACCCACCTGCACTTCTCGGGCAACTTGACCGACGATGACACCGACTGGGTCATGCAGCCGCTTCTCGAGAAGCAGGCCGTCGCCGTCAAGCAGGCCTACGACTGCCTCACCCACGGCCTCACCACCGTCTGCGAGATCGGCCGCTTTGGTATCCAGATCCGTGACTGCATCGACAAGGGCGTCTTCAAGGGCCCGCGCGTTCTGGCCACCGGCCTCGGCTTCTGCCGCGTTGCCGGCCACGGTGACTCCCACCACTGCACCCAGGAGCTCAACAAGGAATCCCATCCCTGGGGCGACCAGGTCGACGGTCCTTGGGATCTGCGCAAGGCCGTCCGTCGTCGCCTGCGCGAGAACCCCGATGCCATCAAGATCTGGGCTACCGGTGGCGGCATCTGGCGCTGGGACTCCGGTCGCGACCAGCACTACTGCTCCGAGGAGATCCAGGCCGTGGTCGAAGAGGCCAAGATGGTCGGCATCCCCGTGTGGAGCCACTGCTACAACAACCACGCCGCTGCCTACGATTCCGTCCGCTTTGGCTGCGAGCAGCTGATTCACGGTTTCGATATCGATGAGCGCACCATGGACCTCATGGCCGAGCAGGGCACCTTCTTCACCCCGACGATCGCCTTCCTGCCCACCTGGTACGCCACCTATCCGCCCGTCTACGTCCCCGAGCTGCACGACAAGTACGAGGGCACCCTGGTCGAGAAGGAGCTGCAGCGCAACTACGACTGCCTGCGCGAGGCCAAGAAGCGCGGCGTCGTCATGACGATCGGCTCCGATTCCTTCTCCTTCGTCACCCCGTACGGCACCTGCTCCATCGAGGAGATGTACGAGTTCGTCGACAAGATCGGCTTCACCCCGGTCGAGACCATCACCTGTGCCACTCTCAACGGTGCCAAGATGTGCCACATCGAGGACGAGACCGGTTCCATCGAGGCCGGCAAGTGCGCCGACCTGCTGGTCGTCAACGGTGACGTCGCCGCCGACATCCATGTGCTCAACACCGACAACATGGACGTCATCATGAAGGACGGTTGGATCGTCGAGGCTGGCACCTTTGGCGAGGCCAACAAATACAGCGCCTAAGATACCGTTTGTCGATGACTGGATGTAAAACACAGTTTTTGATTGCATAATGCAATGGAGAGGGTCGCTTGCGGCCCTCTTTATTGCTATGGGGTGCGTCAGTAAGAAGGAGATGACGGTGGATCTCAATAGGCTGATTCTAGGCAAGAGCTACAACTCTACCAAGGTCTTTCGTACCGCTCAGCATGTGGTTCAAGCCATCTTGCTCGGTATTGTCGTTCCGCTGCTTATCCTGCTGCTCATCTGGGATCTAACCGATAATCCCAATCCCGTTCCGGCCGTTGTCGTCATTGCCGGCTTGGTCATGCTGTGCTTCTTCTTCTCATACGTCTTTGTCGTTCCCGACGACCTCACATCGAGCGCTACCGACCGCACGCTCGCCATTGCGTCGAAAATATTCGCCTACACGTCGCGCGGCCTTACGCCCGAAGCTGCCCTGGGCGCCTCTAAGATCATCCTGTCCGAAACTATCGCCTCTGCCATCTGCTTTACCGACGGCAAGCAGGTGTTGGCAAGCTGGGGCGAGGACTCGGCAAAATGCCCCGCGGGCACCCCGGTGGTGCTGCGGACTACGCTCAACGTGATCAACAGCGGTGAGCAAAGCGTGTTCTCCCGCGATGCCTCGACCGAGACGGGCGGCTACTTTCCGCGCTTGCGCGCCGGTATTGTCGCACCGCTTACCGTGCGCGGGCATTGCGTGGGCACGCTCGAGCTGTATTATCCCCGTCTGAGCAGCATCGATATGCGCCAGACGGCGCTTGCCTCGGGCTTTGCCGACCTCATTTCCACGCAGCTTGCGAGCTTTGAGCTCGAGCGCCAGGACGAGCTTACGGCCCGCGTGGAGCTGCGCGCCTTGCAATCGCAGGTCGATCCTCATTTTCTATTCAATACCATTAGCACGATCGTGTCGCTCGTTCGAACCGAGCCCGACAAGGCGCGATCGCTGCTGATCGACTTCTCCAACTACTATCGTCAGACGCTTTCTGATTCCGATACGCTCACCACGCTCGAGCACGAGGTGGAACAGGGCACTCGTTATATCAATCTTATGCAGGCCCGGTATGGCGACGGCCGTCTGCGCGTTTCGGTCGACATCGACTTCGAGGTGCGCGACAGCCTGGTACCGCCGTTTATCTTGCAGCCGCTGCTCGAAAACTGCATCAAGCATGCGCAGCGCGAGACCGAGCCGCTTTCTATTCGTGTTAGGGCTTTTGAGACCGATGACGGCTTGGAGATCATCGTCGAAGATGACGGCATCGGTATGAACGAAGAAGTCTGCGCGCATCTGTTTGAGCAGCATCGCCGAGAGGAGCCCGAGAGCATTACCGCCGACGGCTCCGTCAAGCGAGGTTGCGGCCTGGCGCTCTTCAACGTGCTTCAGCGCATCCATTTCTTTTACGGAGAAGATTCCGGCATGCGCGTGAAGTCCCAGGAGGGCGTGGGAACACAGGTCATCGTTGAGTTGAACGGCGAGCCGCATGAGCCGGCGCCGCTAACGGTGTAGCACGCGGTTGGATTGAGAGAAAAAGAGGGGAAGCGCATATGTCCGAAGGCTGGAACATCTTGGTGGTTGATGACGAGCCTCCCATTAGGGCTGAGCTACGCTATCTGTTGGAAAAGGATACGCGTGTGGGACAGATTGCCGAAGCGGGCAATGTCACCGAAGCCGTGGAGTCGATTCTGTCGAATAAGCCCGACGTGCTGTTTTTAGACATTACCATGCCCGGTCGCTCGGGAATTGAGCTTGCCGAGACGCTGCAGAACCTAAAGACGCCGCCAGTCGTGGTGTTTGTGACGGCATTTGCCGAGTATGCGGCTGATGCCTATAACCTCGATGCTGTCGATTACATCGTCAAGCCGGTCGAGGATGCCCGCTTGTCAAAGGCGCTTGACAAGATCGAGACTGCCCTGGGCGCTCGCCGTGTCGTCCATGCTCCGCGCCAGCCTTTGCGCCTGACGGCGGATCGTGGGGGCAAAAGGGTGTTCATTCCCGTGGCGGATGTCTGCTACTTTGAGGCGCGCGCCGATTTTTGCAACGCCGTCTGCGCCGAGGGGACGTACCTGATCAATGAGTCGATCTCTTCGCTCGAGCGTCGCTTGGACTCCGAGGGCTTTATTCGCGTTCATCGCAGCTACCTGGTCAATTTGGAAGACGTGCACAATGTTGAGATTGGCTCCACGGGGTTGATGGAGCTCAGGCTCGACCGTGTGAGCTCGACGGTGCCCGTGTCCCGCCGTCGCGCTGCCGAGGTTAAAGCACACTTGGGGCTTGCGTAGACGGTCTGCGTGCCGTCGTTTACCATCGCAGGTTTGGCATGGGCGCGCGGTGGGCATAATGGGTGGCATCGAATGAAATCGAAAGGATCATTATGCCCGCGCTTATCACCCATCATCTGTTTGGCGAGGAAAGCATCGACCGTCTTCCGCAGGGCGTCATCACGTCCGATGAAGAGCGCATTGCCTTTATCTTGGGCAACCAAGGCCCCGACCCGTTTTTCTTTCACATTCTGACACCGCGTGTTTCCGACTGCACGCTGCTGGCGCAGGTCATGCATCGGTCGCGCATGTCTCGCCAGTTCGCGTGCCTGCGCGACGGCGTGTCGCATCTGCTGCCGCGCGACGCCAGCTTGGGTCGTGCCTTTGCGCTGGGCCTGCTGTCTCATTACGTGCTCGACCGCAACGCCCACCCCTTTGTCTATGAGCAGCAGTTTGGCATCGTGGAGTCCGATTCAGAGCTTGAGGATTCGAGCAGTCAGGTCCATGCCGTGATCGAGAGCGACCTGGATGTACTGATGCTGCAGCTTAAACGCGATGGCGCTACGGTCGACGATTACCCGCCGGCGGGCGAGATTGTCACCACCGATCGCATCAATCGCGTGGCCGGCGTGCTGATGAGCTATGTTGCCGGACGCGTGTACGGCATTGACATTCCGGCGGGGGAGTACGGTGCTGCCGTTGCCAATATGCAGCGACTTTACCGCGCGATTGAGCCGGCCGGCTCCGCAAAGACGCGCGCAATCTCGCTGGTTGAGGGCTTGGTGCATGACTACTCGCTGCTCGACGGCC
>CAJKEF010000040.1 GCA_905198825.1 uncultured Collinsella sp.
CGTTGGTGATGCGGCTGAGCACGTCGCCCTTGCTGTGGCCGTTGAAGTAGCTCATGGGCACGACGGAGATCTTGTGGGCGATCTCCTTGCGCATGCGGAAGCAGATCTTTTGCGTGACGCCGGTCATGAGCCAGCCCTGGATCAGGCTGCAAACAGAGCTTGCCAGATACAGGCAGAGCAAAAAGCCGAGCGTCTTGGCGATCCAGTCAAAGTCAACGTCGCCGGTGCCGTTGACCTTGGCGACCAGGCCTTCGAACAGCTTGGTCGTAACCTGGCCGAGCACCTTGGGTCCCACAATGTTAAAGATGACCGAGCACACGGCAAAGGCGACGGCGGCAAACACGGCAATCTTGTGCTGGCCGATATAGCCGAGCAGCTGCCTCATGGTGCCCTTAAAGTCCTTGGCCTTTTCGCCGCGACGCATGCGGCCCATGGGACCACGCTGACGGGTGGGCTTGGGAATCTGAGTCTTGGTCTCGTCTGCCATCAGCGCTCGCCTCCTTCCATGACGGCTGCAATTTCTTCTTGGGTAAGCCCCAGCTCCTCGGCGGAAAGCTGCGACTGTGCGATCTCCAGGTACGCCGGGCAGCTGCGCAGCAGCTCCTCGTGCGTACCGGTGCCCACCACGTGGCCGTCGTCGAGCACGATGATTTGGTCGGCGTGCATGATGGTCGCGATGCGCTGGGCCACGACCACGAGTGCGGCGTCGGTAACGTTTTTGGCCAGCTCTTCGCGCAGACGCGCGTCGGTCTTGTAGTCGAGGGCGCTAAACGAGTCATCGAACACCACGACCTCGGGCTTTTTGGCCAACGCGCGGGCGATGGCCAGACGCTGGCGCTGACCGCCCGAAACATTGGAACCGCCCTGGCTGATGGGGGAGTCGTAGCCGCTCTCGCGCTCGGCGATAAAGTCCTCGGCCTGGGCGATGCGTGCCGCCCGGTGCATGTCATCATCGCTCACCATGTCGCCGGCAAACTTGAGGTTGCTCTCGACGGTGCCCGAGAACAGGCGACCCTGCTGCGGGATGTAACCAATGCGGCGGCGAAGCTCGGAAAGGGTCATGTCGCGCACGTCGATGCCGTCGAGCGAAATACTGCCGCCCGTGACGTCGTATAAGCGCGGAATCAGTTGCACGAGCGTGGATTTGCCCGAGCCCGTGGAGCCAATGATGCCGAGCATCTGACCGGCATGCGTGGTGAAGTTCACGCCGCTGATGACGTCGGCGCGGGCATCGGGATACTGGAAGCTCACGTCGCGGAAGGCGAGCTCACCGCGCGGCGCATTGGCCGCGGGCAGTTTGGGCGAGACAGGGTCGTTGATGCTCGTGGGGCAGGTGATGACCTCTTCCACGCGCTCGGCTGCGACTTCGGCACGGGGCAGGATGACCGAAACCATGGTGAGGATCATAAACGCCATGACGATCTGCATGGTGTAGGAGATAAACGCCATCATGTTGCCGACCTGCATCACGCCGTCGGACACGCCCTGCGCGCCAAACCAGACGATAAGCACGGTGATGCAGTTCATGACGAGCATCATGAGCGGCATCATAAAGCTCATGGCGCGGTTGGTGTAGAGCTGCGTGGTCATCAGGTCGAGCGAAGCCTTGTCAAAACGCTCGAGCTCATGCTCCTCGCGGTTGAACGAGCGGATAGGCATAAGGCCGTCGAGCAGCTCGCGGGCGGTAAGGTTCACGCGGTCCACAAAGCTCTGCATCTTTTTGAATTTGGGCATAGTGAGGCCCATAAGCACGCCGACGACGGCCGAGACCGCGATGATGGCCACGGCGATGGTCCACTCCAGGCCGGTGTGGTTGGCCAGGACGCGCATGACGGCGACGATGCCCATGACGGGGGCCATCAGACACATGCGGATAAACAGGGTTGCGGCCATCTGGATCTGCTGAATGTCGTTGGTGCAGCGGGTGATGAGCGAGGCCTGGCTAAACTTGCCCACCTCGGCCGGCGAGAAGTGCATAACCTTGTTGAAGGTCTCGCGGCGCAGGTCGCGGGCGATGGAGCAGGCAGTGCGCGAAGCAACGGCACCGGTCAGGATGGTGGCGACCAGCGACACCAGACACAGCCCAAACATCGTGGTCGCCATGCGGCCCAGGTAGGCGTTCTGCACGTCGGCGGGGTCGATGCCCTGTGCCTTGTACTCGTCCTGCACATAGCTCACGGCGCGTTGGGTCACGATGGAGCCCGACATGGAGCCCATTTTGTCCGCCATATCGTTGGCGCCCTCGACGAGCTTGCCCTGGTCGATTAGGCCGCCTTCAACGCCTAGACGCAGACCCTTCATGGTGATCTTACCGCCGTCGGCATCAATCTGCTTTTGCATATTCTGCGCCGCTGCGGCCTTCTGCTGCATCTCGGCGAGCTGCTCGGGCGTCATAGCTGCCATTTGCTCGGGCGTGGGCATGGCCTGAGCGGCGTCGCTGTCTTTCTCGCTGGACGTGCCGGTCATGTCGCCCATGGAGTCGGCGTCGATGCCCTGGTTGAAGGCGAGCACGACGGTCTCAGGCAGGCTCATAATGTCGGCAATCTTGCTTCCATCGGCACGCTCTTCCTCGGTGCCCTTGTACGTTCGAATGCCGTTTTTGTCAGCCTTGCTAAACACGGCCTCCGCAGCCTTGGCGTCCTTGGCGCTCATGAAGAGTTCGAGGTCGTCGAGCGATTCGGCGCGAATGGTGTCGGGCACGGGCGAGGCGATGCCGCCTTGCTGCACGCCCACGTCGACGATGTCGCTCATATAGGTAGGCAGCGCCAGATCGGCGTTGCAGCTGATTACGATAAGTACGATAGCTGTGAACAGTGCCAGGACGTGCTTTTTAAAGAGCTTGAGAATCCTCACTCGGCATCTCTCCTTTCTTGATTGCGGTCGATAATTTCGTTGGCACGTCTTAGAAGGCGCACCATCTCTTGGGTATCTGTTTCGCCGAGCTGCTCGAGGAAGGCCGCGGTGCGCTCCTCGAATTCCCGTCGTTTGATTTCGAGATCCTGGAATCCCTTGTCGGTCACTATGACGTGTACGCGACGACGGTCGGTCTTTGAGTGCTCGCGCTCGACCCAGCCCTTGGCCTCGAGGGCGCGCAGGATATTGGCGATGCGGGCGCTGGAGACCCAGGCGCGATCGGCGAGTTCGCTCGGCGTGAGCGAACCGCCGGCGAGTATGAGGGCGCGCATGACGGCCATCTCGCCGCCGAGGGCTTTGTCCGCAAAGCGCGAAATGCGCTGATGCATGCTGCCAAACTCAGTTAAGAGCTGACGTCCAAGCTCATGGAAATCGGTATCTTCCACCGAAAACCCCTAACACTAGAAACTATTTTCGGTGAAAGATGATACCCCCGCCCAAGCATTCCATTCGGTAGATTTCTAGGCATGTCCCAAAAATCTACTTGGCCGCTAGGCAATATAAAGAGCGTATAAAGAATTAAAATAATTCAATAATTGTAGCGTTTCAAAGAATTATCATGCACGCGGTTAGGCGAGGGGTTGTCACCACCATGACGACTGGGACTCATATAATCGCCACGTGCGATGCTCCAACTTCCCGCGAGGAGACACCTTATATAAAGGGGGATGGAGTCATGGCATTTGACTTCATGGGTAAGACCGCGATTGTCACGGGCGGCACTCAGGGCATTGGCCTCGAGATCGCCAAGGGCATCGTCGCGGGCGGCGGACATGTCGCGCTCATCGCAAGGAACGCTGCTAAGGGCGAGGCCGCGGTGGCCGAGCTTGGCGAGGGCAACAAGTTCTATCAGCTCGATGTCGCCGATGCACCCAAGGCGCGCGAGACCGTCGAGCAGATTTTTACGGACCTGCCGCAAACCAACATCCTGATCAACTGCGCTGGCGTCATCAGCACCAAGAAGTTCGACGAGATCGATGACACCGAGTGGCGTCGCACCATCGACATCAACCTCAACGGTACCTTCACTATGATGAACGCCGTGTACCCGCACTTTAAGGCGGCCCATGCCGGCACTATCGTCAACGTGAGCTCTGTCGCTGGCAAGATCGGCGGCGGCCTGCTCGGCACCGCGGCCTACGCGAGCTCCAAGGCCGGCGTCAACGGTCTAACCAAGGCAGTCGCCAAGGAAGGCGGTAAGTTCGGTGTCCGCTGCAACGCCGTGTGCCCGTCGCTCACGCTTACCGATATGACCTCGATCCTCTCTGACGAGAACTCTCAGCGCATCATCAACGGTATTCCTCTGGGCCGCGCCGCCCAGGCCAGCGAGCCTGCGCAGATGGTGCTCTTCTTTGCCTCCGACCTCGCCAGCTTCGTTAACGGCGAGATCGGTGACTGCGACGGCGGCATCGTCCTGGACGGGTAATACCTCGCGACGATTATTCGGCGACGGCTCCTGCGACTCGGGACCGTCGCCTTCTTTCTGACATAGGCGCGTGCGGCTACGATTCGCATGCATCCAAAGGAGATATATATGAGTGAATCGACTGCGGTGGAGGCGCCGGCGGCAAAGGAGCCGTTCTTTAAGATGTCCTCCATCCCGGGTGCCAATATTTTGGTGCCGCTTCTGTTGGGCTGCCTGCTCAACACGCTATTCCCCGATCTGTTCAAAACGCTCGGCAGCTTTACGCTTGGCATGACCCAGCAGGGTGCAAGCCCGCTCGTGGGCGCTTTTTTGCTCATCGTCGGTACGACGATTTCATTTAAGAGTGCTCCTGCCGCCGCTGCCCGCGGTGCCATCATCATCGCTGTCAAGCAGATCGTGGTCGTTGCCGTGTCGCTGCTCATCCTTTATGTGTTCAACGACAACCTGTTTGGCATCTCTGCCATGGTGATGCTGGCCGCTTGCACGGGTGCCAACAACGCTATGTACGCTGGACTGATGGGCACCATGGGCAACGAGGCCGAGCGTGGCGCCGTCGCCATCACCACGCTGGTTGTCGGCCCTCCGGTCACGATGATCGTGCTCGGCGCTGCCGGTCAGGCTCCGATCGGCTGGTCGCTCGTGGGCGCCATCCTGCCGATCGTCGTCGGCATTATTCTGGGTAACCTCTTCCCGAGCTTTAAGAAGATGATGGCACCGGCACTTTCCGCCATCATCGTGCTCGTCTTCTTTGCTATGGGCTCGACCATGACTTTTGGCCAGCTTATCAACGGCGGTCTTCCCGGCATCCTGCTCGGCGTGATCTGCTCGGTGGTCTTTGCAATTCCCGTCATCGCGGTCGATAAGCTCACGGGCGGTACGGGTGTCGCAGGTGCGGCCATTTCAAGCTGCGCCGGAGCCAATGTGGCCACGCCTGCTGCCATGGCAAGCGTCAATGGGGCCATGTACGGTGGCGCCGTGCTCGCGACGGCTACGGCACAGGTTGCTGCCTGCGCAATCGTGACGGCTATTTTGACCCCGCTGGTCACCAGCTGGTGCTACAAGCATTTTGAGGGCCAGGGCAACGGCGATAGCAAGGCAACGACCGACAAGGCCGCCGCAGCCGCCTAATGCCAAGCGGCAATCAAAGCTAAAAACTAGCTACGCCACAGGGCGGCCACGGGGGATCCCGCGGCCGCCCTGCAGTTCCTGTAGGGTCTCTGGGACACTTTACCCTGCTAAAGCTGGCATAACAGCTAGAGCGAAGGTCGTACAAAGGCAAGGAAAAATAACATACAAATCGGTGAACGGTAGTTGTCCGCGCTCGCATTTCCTGCGGATTTGTTAAAAACGTCCTAATGGTATAAAAAAAGAAACATATAACAGCCCTGATGAAGGAGGTGGCTATGTTATCCTTCTCAAACGGGTGAAATCTTGGGTTTTGGGTTGCAGTTCCAAGGTGGACAAACGTTTTTCTCTGCACCAACGTGTGGTGAAGAACGGAAGAAGCCGGTAGTGCAAGCCGATAATTCAAGAATTCAATAAGCAGCGGTGTGAGAGAGCGCCGCATTACACGTAACTAGGAGCGTGGTTACACAATGCAGGAGGCATGGGAAGGCTTCAAGGAAGGCATCTGGACGGGAGAGGTTGACGTCCGAGACTTCATCCAGAAGAATTACACCCCCTACGAGGGCGACGAGTCGTTCCTCGCCGGCCCGACCGAGCGTACCAAGGAGCTGTGGGGCGAAGTTCTCGACCTGCTGCTTAAGGAGCGTGAGCAGGGCGGTGTCCTCGATATGGACACCAAGACCGTCACGGGTATCGTGAGCCACCCCGCTGGCTACATCGATAACGCCCACCGCGAGAAGGAGACCATCGTCGGTCTCCAGACCGACAAGCCGCTTAAGCGCGCGCTGCACGTCAACGGTGGTATCCGCATCGCTTGCCAGGCTGCCAGCCAGCACGGCTATAAGGTCGACGAGAACGTTGTCGAGCGCTACACCTTCGAGCGCAAGACCCACAACGCCGGCGTCTTCGATGTTTACACCCCCGAGATGCGTGCTTGCCGCTCGGCTCACATCATCACCGGTCTGCCCGATGGCTATGGCCGCGGCCGCATCATCGGCGACTACCGTCGTGTTGCCCTGTACGGTGTCGACTACCTGATCAAGGACAAGGAGGCCCAGAAGGCTTCCACCCCGACGGTCATGACCGCCGACAACATCCGCGATCGCGAGGAGCTGCAGGAGCAGATCCGTGCCCTCGGTGAGCTCAAGATGATGGCCGAGACCTATGGTTTCGACATTTCCAACCCTGCTACCAACACGCAGGAGGCCATCCAGTGGATGTACTTCGCCTACCTCGCTGCCGTCAAGGAGCAGAACGGCGCCGCTATGTCCATCGGCCGTACCTCTACGTTCATCGACATCTACGCTGAGCGCGACCTTGCCAACGGCACCTTCACCGAGGAGCAGATCCAGGAGTTCGTGGATCACTTCATCATGAAGCTCCGCATGGTCAAGTTTGCCCGTACCCCCGAGTACCAGGCCCTGTTTACCGGCGATCCGCAGTGGGTCACCGAGTCCATCGGCGGCATGGGTGTTGACGGCCGTACGCTCGTTACCAAGATGAGCTACCGCTACCTGCACACGCTCGAGAACATGGGCACCAGCCCCGAGCCCAACATGACCGTTCTGTGGTCGACCCGTCTGCCCGAGAACTTCAAGAAGTTCTGCGCCAAGACTTCTGTCGCCAGCTCCTCGATCCAGTACGAGAACGACGACCTCATGCGCGTTTACCATGGCGACGACTACGGCATCGCCTGCTGCGTGTCCTCCATGCGCATTGGCAAGGAGATGCAGTTCTTCGGCGCCCGCGCCAACCTGGCCAAGTGCCTGCTCTACGCACTCAACGGTGGTGTTGACGAGGTCTCCAAGAAGCAGGTCGGCCCCAAGTATCGCGCCGTCGAGGGCGATACGCTCGATTACGACGACGTTGTGGCCAAGTACAACGACATGATGAAGTGGCTTGCTGGCGTGTACGTCAACTCGCTGAACATCATTCACTACATGCACGACAAGTATTGCTACGAGCGCATCCAGATGGCTCTGCACGACAAGCACGTGCACCGCTGGTTCGCTACGGGCATCGCTGGCCTTTCCGTCGTGGCTGACTCCCTGTCCGCCATCAAGTACGCCAAGGTCCACCCCGTCCGTGATGAGAACGGCATCATCGTCGACTTCGAGACCGAGGGCGAGTTCCCCAAGTACGGTAACGACGACGACCGTGTCGACCAGATCGCTCACGACGTTGTGCACCAGTTCATGGAGTACATCCGCATGAACGACACCTACCGCAACTCCGTGCCCACGACCTCGGTTCTGACCATTACCTCCAACGTCGTGTACGGCAAGAAGACCGGCTCCACGCCCGACGGCCGCAAGGCTGGCCAGCCGTTCGCCCCGGGTGCTAACCCCATGCACAAGCGCGATAGCCACGGCGCCATCGCTTCGCTGTCTTCGGTTTCCAAGCTCCCGTTCCGCGATGCTCAGGACGGCATCTCCAACACCTTCTCCATCATCCCGAGTGCGCTCGGCAAGGAGGATCAGGTGTTCTTTGGCGATATCGACCTTGATCAGCTGGGCGAGTAACTATTGTTAGTGCTATACTAACAATAACGATTACTGATTAGTGCGCCGGTTTCGGCCGGCGCCTATCAATCGAAGGAGACACATTATGAAGGTTTCTGAAGTTTCCGAGACTCAGGCCGATAACCTGGTCCACATGCTCGACGCTTACGCCGAGAAGGGTGGCCATCACCTGAACATCAACGTCTTCAACCGTGAGACGCTGCTCGACGCTCAGGCTCACCCCGAGAAGTACCCGCAGCTGACCATCCGCGTTTCCGGCTACGCCGTGAACTTCCACACGCTCACCAAGGAGCAGCAGGACGAGGTCATTTCGCGTACCTTCCACGACAAGTTCTAAAGGGACTCAACTCCCACCGGAGACCCGGTAAGGCCTACGCACTTTGCCTCTCAAACGTCCTCGCCGCTTCGCGGCTGCGGAATGTTT
>CAJKEF010000041.1 GCA_905198825.1 uncultured Collinsella sp.
TCGCCCAGCTGGTCTACAGCACATCGCGAAAAGACTTTACCCACATCGGTGCCGACATCGATTACATCCACGCCCCTATTGGAGTACTTGGCCCCAATAGTCCCGTGTCGCTCGACTCTTTCCGCATTTGGTGGCGAGGCCGCGGTATCCCGCTCGCACGCATTGGACTAGCCTCCCTGCTTGCAGAAGCCGCAGTCGATGTTCCCGATGAACTCATCCAGCGAAATCTCGGCCTCTCCCTATCCGACCAGTATTGGATTAGACCCCAAGATTCCGGTCTCGCGTGGGAGAATATTAACTTCTTCAGTAATGCTTTTGACGACGTCTCTCTGTCCATCGCACCCTTCGCCCCAGAGGGCAAAGCAGCCGCCGCAAAGCCCGATAACACCTCGGACGGCAATCTTCAGAAGTATTGGACATGCGAGGGTGACCGTCGAATCCTCCACAAGGCAGGTGCGCATCTAAACCAGGAACCCTATAACGAGATGGTGGCGACCGCACTTCACCGTCGCATCCTAAACGCTTGCGATTATGTACCCTATTCGCTCGAAGGCGCGGGTACTTCTGCCTTGAGCACATGCAATGTCTTCTTAACTGACGAAGAAGAATATGTCCCTGCGTTCTATGTAAACCAGCATGCAAATGTAGACGAGCGACTAACCGATTACGAACGGTATGTAGCAAACTGCGAGGAGCTTGGAGCGACAGATATAAAAGGCGCCCTTGACCGCATGATTGTATGCGATGACATCATTGCCAACTATGATCGCCATTGGCGTAACTTTGGCCTTGTGCGAAACGTCAACACGCTAGCCTGCAGACCTGCCCCCATCTTCGATTCGGAATCATCGCTCTGGTGCAACGTTTCTCTAGAGGAGCTTAAGGCAGGAGAGCACAGTTTTACCAGCGCGCAGTTTCATTCAAGCCCCGTGAAACAAATGCTGCTTGTTGAGGATATGAGCTGGTTTGACGACGACAAGCTCGAGGGTTTCGTTGACGAGGCAATCGAAATCCTATCCAAAAACGACGCTCTTACAGCAAGACTGCCTTATCTAAAAGAGGCGCTAACATGGCGCCTCGAAAGAATGATCGACATCGCTGAATGGAGTTAGCGAGACAGCATCGCCCCGCCAACTCCCCTACCTCCCGCGCAGGGCCTTGAGCTTGGCCAGGGCATCGGGGCTCAGGCGACTGCCCAGAGTCATCTTGATCTGCGGAGCTTCCTCTGCCTCGTGAACGTCGTTATCGATCTGCTTGATCTCGTCCACCAGCATGCGGCTCGAGATGCGCGTAACACCCTTGCCCATGACGACGGCCTGGATTGTGCCGTCACTCGATACCACGGAGCACGCGCGGCCCTCCTCACGTGCCTCGATGCAGAGCTTCTGCACCACGGTATCGGCAGAGACGCCCGTCGGCGAAAACTCGATGCGCACACCGCGGGCCGGCAGGTTGGGGCGCTCGCTGGAGATATTGCCCGCGCCGTCGAACACGATCACGGCCTCGTAGCGGCCCTGGGCAAAGGCGGCGACGTCGTTGATGAGTGCGGTGCGCGCCATATCGTGAACATCGTTGGAGTATGGATCGTCGGAATGGTCGTACACGAGCTTTTCGTAGCGCGGCGTGCAGTGGATCACGTTGTAGCCGTCGACCACCAGCAGCTCGGGCTTGTTGGAGTGCACCGTCGAGACTGGGTCGGCGATAGCCTGCGCAAACGCATTGCCGCCCACGCCGTAGGTCGCGGCCGAAACAATCGGCTTGGCCGAGCCCTCGCCAAAGCGCTTGGCCTTGGACTTGGCGCGGTTCTTCTTGGACATGCGCTACTCCTCCCCCATGAGCTCGCCGGCGTTGCGGCGCAGCCACTCAAAGCACAGCGCCGTGGTCGCCTGGGCAACATTGAGGCTCTCGGTCATGCCGCGCTGGGGAAGCTTGGTCAAAAAGTCGCATTTCTCAAGCACCAGGCGCGAGATGCCGTCGCCCTCGGAGCCCATGACGAGCGCCACGCGGCCCTCGAAGGGAGCATCCCAGCAGCTGCCCTCGGCGTGCTCGGAAGCACCACCCACCCAAAAGCCAGCGGCCTTGAGGTCATCGAGCGCACGAGCGATATTGGGAACCTGCGCGATAGGCAGGTGCATGACGGCACCGGCAGAGGTCTTGTAGCTGCCCACGGTCACGCCGGCGGCACGCTTGTTGGCGATGATGACGCCGGCCGCGCCCACAACCTCGGCGGAGCGCACGATGGCACCAAAGTTGCCGTCGTCGGTCACGTGGTCGAGTACCACGACGAGCGCCGGGCCCTCGCCCGCGCGGTCGAGGATATCGACGACATCGGCATAGGGGAAGTTGCCAACCTCGAGCGCAATGCCCTGGTGAGCGCCATGGCTCGACAGTGCGTCGAGCTGCGCGCGCGGCACATACTTAATGCGGACACCCGCGGCGTTGAGGTCGTCGACCAGGCGCGACAAGGCGGCATCGCGCTCCCCGCCCTCGGCAATGAGCGCGCACTTGATGGGAAAACCGGTGCGCAGCGCCTCGGCGGCAGCACGACGACCTTCGATAAACTCGCCCTTGGGAGCCTGAACGTTGTCGCGGTTGCGATCTCGCTGCGGACGCGCAGCCTGGGCTTGGGAGCGCTCGCGCTGGCCCTTGGGAGTGGCAGCACGGTCGTTGCGGCGAATCGGACGCGAGCCAGAAGCAGCCTGCTTGCCTCCACGCGGTGCACGCTTGCGATTGTCGGCCATGGGACAACCTCCTATAAAGCAACTATCAAATAGACAAAAGAAACGACCGCTTAAGACGAATAGCCCAAGCGGTCGGTACGGGTTTTCCAAGTGCCCGAGATTGCCGTGAAAGAGGAGCGACGCGTACTTGGGTACGCGAGCGACGGTTTGAACGGCAAGGTCGGGTGCTTGGAAAACCCGCGGGGATTAGAGAGACTTAATACGGGTGCCAGCGGCCGTATCCTCAATGGTGAGGCCCAGGTCCTTGAGCTGGTCGCGGATGGCGTCGGCCAGATCCCAGTTCTTGGCGGCACGGGCCTCGGCGCGGGCTTCGAGAATCTTGGCAGCAGCCTCGTCCACGTCGTCGCCCGTATAGGCAACCAGACCGGCGGCAACACCCAGCAGACCCAGCGGCAGCTCGACCTTGGGCTCGGGGAGCTCAACACCAAACGTATCGAGGAGCTCGGCCAGCGTGTCGGCGGCGGCAAGCGCGGCGGCCTTGTCGGCAGCATCGCCCGCCTGCTCCAGGTACTGGTTGCACTCGGTCACAAAGCCAAAGACGGCACCCATGGCACCGGCGGTGTTAAAGTCGTCGTCCATGCACTCCTTAAAGGCGGCACGGGTCTCGGCGGCCTTGGCGGCAAACGCCTCGGCGGCAGCCGCATCGGCATCGGCCGTCGCATGGTTCGCGGCCCAGCGCAGGTTCTCGACCGTACCGGCGATACGCGTGAGCGAGTTCTCGGCACCCTCCAGGCGCTCCCAAGAAAAGTCGAGCGGCGAGCGATAGCTCGTCTGCAGCATCAGAAGGCGCAGAGCGGCAGCGGAGTGCTGCTCGAGGACCTCGGCCAGCGTAAAGAAGTTGCCGAGCGACTTGGACATCTTCTCGCCGTCAACCAGTAGCATGCCCGTGTGCATCCAGGTGTTGGAGAAGCCCTGGTGCCAGGCGCAGGTGGCCTGGGCGCACTCGTTTTCGTGATGCGGGAAGGCAAGGTCGGAGCCGCCGCCGTGGATGTCGATCGGAGTGCCCAGGTAGCGATGCACCATAGCGGCGCACTCGGTGTGCCAACCGGGACGGCCCTCGCCCCAGGGGCTCGGCCAGCTGGGCTCGCCGGGCTTGGCGGCCTTCCACAGGGCAAAGTCGAGCGGGTCGTTCTTGTCCTCGTTCTCCTCGATGCGCGCGCCAACCATAAGGTCGTCGATGTTGCGACCCGAGACCTGACCATAGTTGGGATCGCTGCGCACGGCAAAGTACACATCGCCGTTATCGGCTGCGTAAGCGTGGCCCTGCTCGATAAGCGTCTTGATCATGGCGATCATGGGGCCGATCTCCTTGGTGGCGCGGGGGCGCACATCGGGATCGAGCACGTTGGCGGCGCGCATGACGCCGATGAACTTGTCCGAGAACTCCGTCGCGACCTCGGCGGCAGTGCGGCCCTGCTCGTTGGCGCGCTTGATGATCTTGTCGTCGACATCGGTGAGGTTCTGGGCGAACGTGACCTCGTAGCCGCTCGCGATGAGCCAGCGGCGAATCACGTCAAAGCTGATGAACGTGCGGGCGTTGCCGATGTGGATGTTGTCGTAGACCGTGGGGCCGCACACGTACATGCGGACCTTGCCGGACTCGATGGGCTGGAACTCTTCCTTTTTATGGGTAGCGCTGTTGTAGATACGCATTCGTTACTCCTTAACGGTTTTCTGTAGCAGGCAGACGGCCCAGGCGCCGATTCCCTCGCCCTGGCCTTCCCAACCGAGCTTTTCGGTCGTAGTGGCGGCGACGCCCACGTTTTCGACGTCAACGCCCAGGGCATGGGCAAGGTTGGCACGCATGGCATCGCGGTGCGGGGTGATCTTAGGCTGCTGGCAGGCAATGGTGCAATCGGCATCGACAAACTCGAAGCCCAGCTCGCGCGCATAGTCCATCACGCGAGCGAGCAGCACCATCGAGTCGGCGCCCTCATAGGCAGGATCGGTGTCGGGGAATAGCTTGCCGATGTCTCCCCCGCGGCAGGCGCCCAGAATGGCGTCGGCCAAGGCGTGCGCGAGCACATCGGCATCCGAGTGGCCCAGCAGGCCGCGCTCGTAGGGAATGTCGACTCCGCCGATAATACATCGACGCCCCTCCACCAAACGGTGAACGTCGTAGCCATGACCAATGCGCAGGTTACTGAACATGGGGAAGGTCCTCTCCCTCGGCCATGCGGCCGAGCAGAATCGCGGTTACGGGACGCAAGTCCTCGGGCACCGTCACCTTAAGGTTATCGCGTGGGCTCTGGACGCAGCGGACGCGCCCACCCATGCGCTCGACCAGCGACGAATCATCGGTGCCGATAAAGCCCTCGGCAATGGCTGCAGCGTGGGCGCGCTTCATAGCATCGACGCTAAAGATCTGCGGCGTCTGCGCGGCCCAGTACAGCTCGCGCGGCGGCGTCTCGACGATGTTGTCGCCATCGACGATCTTGAGCGTGTCGATCGCGGGCTGACCGCACACGACACCGTCGAGAGCACGGTCGCTCACGAGCACGTCGATAGCGTGGTCGATAGCCTCGGTCGTGATGAGCGGACGGGCGCCGTCGTGGATAGCGACATATTCGAAACCCGCCGGCACCGCATGCACGCCGGCGCGGGTGGAATCCTGACGAGTATCGCCGGCATCGGCAAAGCTGATGGGCGTGTCATAGTCAAACGGGTCGATGGCCAGGCGGCGCATCTCGGCACGGCGCTCGGCAGGACACACCACCACGATGTGGCCGACCTTGTCGCTCCGATCGAATGCGCGGATGGACCAGCTCATGAGCGGACGGCCCGCCACGTTAACGAGCTGCTTGCCGCCGGGATTTCCAAAGCGCTGGCCGCAGCCACCGGCAACGACCACGGCGCATACGGGCGCCATTATGCGTTCCCCTGTTTGGTGCCCTTCATGCGGTACAGCGAGTCCGCAAGAATGGCAGGGTTATTGACGCCAAAGTCGCCCAGGCGCTCCGGGTCCTCGCTGATGTCGTCCATGAGTTCCTGCAGCGAGCCGTACTCGTCGACGATCTTCTCGGCCACGCCGTCGCGCACGACGGACACGCGCGAAAGCGTGCGCAGGCCCAGCGGCGTCATGACGGAGTCCTCGTCCAGGTCGTCATAGCCCAGAACTGCCGCCACGTGCTGCGGGTCGGACAGGTCCTTAGGCGTCATGCGGCTAAGCTCGGCGCGGATCTTCTCGGCGTTGGCCTCAGAGGAGTCGCTCGCGTAGTCGCGGATCATCAGGTCGTATTCGGTATCCATGCTGGAGCCGGCGAGCTGCTCGAGCTGCATCTGCACGAGCTTGCCCTGGTTGCCCAGCTTGACAATGCAATCCTTAAGCTCAGTCTTTGCCTGCTGCATGATCTCGAAACTCGAGAAAATGCCGGTGATGTCGGCGAGTGTAACGTAGTCATCGAGCTCGAGGGCCGTCAGACGCAGCAGGGAGCGATCGAGCGACTGACGGGTGGTCTGGAGCGTGGCGACAAGCTGGTTGACCGAACTCATGATGGTGGTGACGGGCTGGATCTCGTAGCTCTTGCCGTGAACGTACACGTTAACGACGGCACGACGGGCCGAGACCGAGATCACGATGGCATCGGTAAGCACCGACATGCGAGCGGCGGTGCGGTGACGCATACCCGTCTCGCTCGTGGCAAGCGAGGGATCGGGATTGAGGTGGAAGTTGGCGCGCAGAATCTGGGTGAGGTCGCCGTCGATGACGATGGCACCGTCCATCTTGGAGAGCTCGAACAGACGGTTCGAGGTGAACGAAATGTTGAGCGGGAAGCCGTCGTTACCGGCAGCGAGCACGTTTTCGGTGTCGCCGACGCAGATAAGGGCACCCAGGTGACCGGCAATGATCATGTCGAGGGCGGTGCGGATCGGCTGACCAGGTGCCGTCAGGCGGATAGCCTGTTCCATACGCTTTTGCAGCTCGTTCTTATCCAAGGCATCGCTCCCATCGTATACGCTCCATAAACGTCAATAAGTTTCTCACGGTTTGCCCCTGTGACGCCCGCAAAATCCGATGCTTACAGAATGAGCGAACACAGCTTAGGTAGCTCATTTGGGACGGGGCTCCTTTGACTGCTCATGTGGTAGCATCGGGTCTCATATAAATGAGGGAGTAGTCGCGTAATCGGGCTCGCCCGCAGAGAGGGAGCCAGACTATGGGACTCGCAGAGCTCGTGTTGCTCGCCGTTGGCCTTTCGATGGACGCCTTTGCCGTTTCCATCTGCAAGGGCCTCGGCATGAAAAAGATCAACCTTAAAGTCGCCGTGGTGCTCGGCCTGTTCTTTGGCGGCTTTCAGGCCGGCATGCCCGTAATCGGATGGGCGCTCGGCAGTCAATTCATGGGCATCATCGGACCCATCGACCATTGGATCGCCTTTATCCTTTTGGCCTTCATCGGCAGCAAAATGCTGTGGGAAGCCTTTACCGAAGACGAGGATGAAGACGACGGCAAGGATGCCGAAAAGATTGACCTGGGCGAATACCTGATCCTCGCCATCGCCACCTCAATCGACGCCCTAGCCGTAGGCATCTCATTTGCGGCGCTCTCGGTTTACATCGTTCCCGCTGTATCGCTTATCGGCGTCACAACGTTTATCTTCTCCGTTGCCGGCATAGCGATCGGCCACACCTTTGGCGCGCGCTACGAAAAGCCTGCCACCATCGTGGGCGGCGTCGTGCTCATCCTCATCGGCCTCAAGATTCTGCTTGAGCATCTGGGGATCCTCGCGATATAAAAAACGCCTCTCATAAGCTCAACGTCAACGTGGAAGTCTCATGCAGAGTTTTGCATAAGGCCTTTTCGTGCAGACTTTTGCATGTCATACTGATATGCAAAAGTCTGCACGTTAGGAGATTGCCGTGGATACCCTTCCCATCACCACACCGCGCCAAGCTGGCATCTACGTGCGCCAGGCACGCGAGTCACAGGGAATCACCCGTGCGGCCCTCGCTAAAAAAGCCGGTGTTTCGGAGCGCCTGCTCGCATCGCTCGAGTTGGGCGACGCCACCGGCATTCGACTCGACAAGCTATTGGCAATCTTCAATGCTCTCGGACTGGCGCTCGCCGCTCAAGGGGATATAGGCGAAACGAAAAATGAGCAATCAGCCAACGTTCCGCGTGCCGATTTGCAACCTCACAGTACCCCCAGACGCCATCGCGCTCAACGTCCCTCTCATAGCTACCGTTGCTGCGCCGCCATTCCGGTTCTTGCAGACGCCCCCTTTACGTCTGAACTCTACGACAAAGCCTTCGCAGATTTCGCCATGTCCAATCTCGGAGTCTCGATTGCCGCAAACGCATCTGTCCAACCAAAGCCTGACGGGAAATAGCCAATGGCCACCACATCGCTTCGGACTATTATTTGCGGCGAACCTGCAGGAACGCTCATGCAAGATGAGAACGGTCTCATCAGCTTTGTCTATGATCAAGACTATGACGGGCCCGCATTATCGATCAACATACCCGTATCAAATCGTACATACAGCCAACAGGTCATGAATCCATACTTGTTTGGCCTTCTACCCGACAGCGAGGATCAGCGAAAAGCGATTGCTGCCGAATTCGACGTTAGACCCAACAATGCCGTTGCGCTACTCAGCCATATCGGACTTGACTGTCCGGGTGGAGTGCAGTTTTGTGCCGAAGAA
>CAJKEF010000042.1 GCA_905198825.1 uncultured Collinsella sp.
TGGCAACACGGCGGCTTGGCAAGCCCCATCCGGAGCAAGCGCGAATAGGAACGCTATGGGCCGGCCCGGTCCGCGTTCGGGTAGCGTGCGTGGAGCTGCACGGTAACGTGCAGACAAGATAAATGACCGTTCACGACAGAACCCGGCTTATAGGCCCACTCAGCAACTATGTTGACGCTGCGAACCCGTCAGCGCGGCAATCTGCCTTTCAAGCCTTCGGGCATGACCATAAGGTCAATGCCCTTGTCTTTCAAGGCAACTTGCTCACGCTGACGGGTTCTCGCTTTCGTTTACGGAATCATCGGCGTCGGCGCTCTATTTACCGGGGTTATCGGTATGGCCTTTGCCGTATTATTGAGGCTGTTTGTTGCTGCGCTTTATTCTGTTGAGGGGCTTTGTTGGACAGCTATCTTACTTTGCAATCGAATATTGAGGCTTCGGGCGAGTTTGTGGACCGCAAGAGCCGGTTTATTGCCCAGCTGGTCCATATTGAGTCCGAGGATGAGGCGAATGCCTTTATCGAGATGGTTCGCAAGCGTCATTACGACGCTCGACACAATGTTCCCGCGTGGATTTTGGTCGATGGGCGCGAGCGCCAGAGCGATGATGGTGAGCCGAGCCGCACGAGTGGTATGCCGACGCTCGAGGTGCTGCGCGGTGCGGGGCTCAAAAATGTTTGCTGCGTGGTGACGCGCTATTTCGGCGGTACGCTGTTGGGGCCCGGTGGTTTGGTGCGCGCCTATACCGCGGCGACGCAGGCGGCGGTGGCCGCGGCTCAGGAGGCAGGGCAGATCGTCGAGATGACAAGCGTCGTGCCGGTTGATGTGCATGTTGCCTATCCGCAATACGAGCAGGTGCTTCGTTTGGCGCAGGATTCGGGTGCCAAGGTTTCGGATACCGATTACGCGGATGCCGTGACGATTCATTTGGTGTTCAAAGCGGGGGAGCAGGAGCCGTTTTGCGTTAAGATGCGCGAGCTTATGGCGGGACGCGAGGAGATCGAGGTCGGCGCTCCCGAATTTGCCGAGTTCTGACGGCGACGGCCGGCGTGCTTTTGGATGGATCCCAAGCGCGCCGGCTGTCGTTTTTCTATTGTTGCCGTTTACTCGGCGAGCTGCTTTAGCACATCGCAGGCGATCTCGACGGCATCGTCGATGCAGCCGGGGCAGCTGCGGAGCGGACCCTTATCCGATCCGATGCCCTTGAGCGTGCCGCAGACGGTCGTCGTGTTCTTCTCGCCAAAACGCTTGGCGATTTCGCGCGACAGCTTGTAGGTCTGGCCCTTGGTCTTGGGGTTTTCCATGCCGTCGCTCATCACGAAGCCCATGATGGCCACGGCGCCCGAGATGGCGCCGCAGGTTTCGGTCATGCCGCCCATGCCGGCACCAAAGCCCTCGGTGAGGGTAAAGGCGGTCTGGGGGTCGAGCCCAACGGCGGGCGCGAGGGTGCAGGCGACGGCCTGGGCGCAGTTAAAGCCACGGGCGTGGTACTCGGCAGCCTGAGCCTGACGGGCGGTGATGTCGAGCTGGGCCGTATCGATTTGCTTCATCGTTGTCTCCTTGGTCACGGTGTACCCGCCTATGGTACCCGTGACGGTGCGTGTAATCATCGAGAGCTTCATGGATGCCTCATTTTTATCTATCGAGCAAATGCCTAAGGCTGAGACGAATGCCCCTGATTCATTTGTCCCATAACCTACCTCGGGGATGGGTTGAGAGGGGTGCAGGGTAGCGGTATCGTGAACCGAATAAAACGTAACCCAGGCAAGGGAGCAAGATATGAGCGAGCAGACCATCGGTACTACATGTGTTCAGGGCGGCTATCACCCGGGAGATGCCGAGCCGCGTCAGGTGCCTATCTACCAGTCAACCACGTGGAAGTACGACACGTCCGAGCACATGGGCAATCTATTCGACCTGGAGGAGTCGGGCTACTTCTACAGCCGTCTGCAGAATCCCACGTGCGATCTGGTTGCTGCCAAGATCTGTGAGATGGAGGGCGGTACCGCTGCGATGCTCACGAGCTCGGGGATGGCTGCGAACTTCCTCGCGATCTTTAACGTTGCCGGTGCCGGCGATCACGTGGTCGCAAGCTCTGCTATCTACGGCGGAACCTACAACCTACTTGCCCATACTATGGAGCGCATGGGTCTTACCTGCACGTTCGTTGCTCCCGACTGCTCCGACGAGGAGCTCGAGGCAGCCTTCCAGCCCAACACTAAGCTCGTCTTTGGCGAGACGATCGCCAACCCCGCCCTTGCCGTGCTCGATATTGAGCGCTTTGCCAAGGCCGCGCACGACCACGGCGTACCGCTGATGGTCGACAACACCTTCCCGACGCCCGTGATGTGCCGTCCCTTTGAGTGGGGCGCCGACATCGTCACGCACTCCACCACTAAGTACATGGATGGCCATGCGGCCTACCTGGGTGGCGTGATCGTCGATCACGGCCAGTTTGACTGGATGGCCCATGCGGACAAGTTCCCGGGTCTCACCACGCCCGACGAGAGCTATCACGGCGTGACCTATGCCGAGAAGTTCGGTCGCGAGGGTGCCTTCATTACCAAGGCAACCGCGCAGCTCATGCGTGACCTCGGCCCCATGCAGAACCCTCAGGCGGCCTTCTTCCTGAACAGCTCGCTCGAGAGCCTTCATGTGCGCATGCCGCGTCATTGCGAGAACGGCCTGGCCGTTGCCAAGTTCCTGCAGAGCCATCCCAAGGTGCGCTTCGTGAGCTATCCGGGTCTGGAGGGCGACAAGTACTATGACCTGGCTCAGAAGTACATGCCCAACGGCACCTGCGGCGTTGTGAGCTTTGGCTTTAACGGTGGTCGCGCGGCGGCCGAGACCTTTATGAAGAGCCTCAAGCTCGCCCAGATCGCCACGCACGTGGCCGACGCCCGCACTTGCTGTCTGCATCCCGCTAATGCCACACATCGCCAGATGAACGACGAGGAGCTCATCGCCTGTGGCATCTCCGCCGACATGGTGCGCCTGTCGTGCGGTCTCGAGGACACGGCCGATCTGATTGCCGACCTTGAGCAGGCACTCGAGCAGTGCTAGGCTAGCGTTCGCACAAGGCGCCGATGCTGGCGAAAGCTTCGGCGACCTTTTGTTCCGATTCCGTAGGCGGGACCCCAATCGCGATTGTTCGCAGGCGATTGGGGTCCCGTTTTTTGCGTTGCACCACTCGAAAGGATGGATATGGAGAAAACTGCAGAGCAGCTGCGCCGCGAGCACATTGCCCTAGAGGGCGACACCCATGGCAAGAACAAATGGGCGATTCTGTTTACCGTGCTCATCATGACGTTTATGTCGTGTCTGGATTCGACCGTCGTGACCGTGGCGCTGCCCGTGATGCAAAAGGAGCTGGGCGTGGGCCTCGATCGCATTCAGCTGGTGAGCTCGGTGTATCTGCTTGCGACGTGCGTGGCTATGCTGCCGTTTGGCCGCCTGGGCGACGTGCGCGGCAAGGTCGGCGTATTCCAGCTGGGCGTAATCGTCTTTACGGCCGGTTCGCTGCTTTGCGGCCTTTCGGCCTCGCTCGAAGTTCTTATTCTGGCACGCATCGTTCAGGGCGTCGGTTGCGCGGCGGCTATGGCCAACAACATGGGTATCATCACCGAGTCGTTTCCGGCGCGCGAGCGCGGTCGTGCTATGGGTATTCTCGCGACCTTCGTGGCCCTCGGCATGATGTGTGGCCCCGTGCTCGGCGGTATGCTGGTGGCAAGCTTTCCTTGGGAGAGCATCTTCCTCATCAACCTGCCCATTGGCGTCATCTCGTTTATCGTGGGGCTCTACACGCTGCCGCATGTTAAGCCGGAGGCCGGTGATCGCCCCATGTCCCTTGCCGATGCCGCTCGTCGCTGCTTTGCAAATTCGGCCTTCACTATCAACCTTGCCTGCATGCTCATCGTGTTCGTTGGCATTGGCGCATCCGAGTTTATTCTGCCGTTCTATTTTCAGGACGCCCACGGCTTTGGTTCTGACATTTCCGGACTGCTCTTTTTGGCACTGCCGATGGTGAATGCCTTTATCGGCCCGCTTTCGGGAACGGTTTCGGACCGTGTTGGCTGCGAGGGTCCCACGGCCGTTGGTCTGGGCGTGTACGTGTGCGGTCTATTTGCGGTAAGCACGCTCGACGAGTACTCTTCTATCCCTGTGATCGTGTGCTGCGTCGCATTTATGTCGTGTGGCACGTCGATTTTCCAGAGCCCCAACAACTCGCTGTATATGGGTTCGGCCCCGCGCGAGGCGCTCGGTTTTGCGGGCAGCTTGGGCAGTTTGGCGCGCTACGCCGGCATGGCACTCGGCATTACGGTGGCGTCGAATATCCTGTATGGGCAGATGAGCGTGGCGATGGGCGAGGCCGTGACCAGGTTTGTTGCAGGCCGTCCGGATGTGTTCCTGTTTGGCTTTCGCTCGGTGTTCTACGTGCTCATGGCTGTGGCCGCTGTGGGCTTTGCGCTCGCCATGGTGCGTTTGGTGAGGATGCGCGCCCGCCATTAGCTTGTGGTGGCAGGCTTGCCACGAATCGGGCCTATCTACTGGTCTTGCAGCTTTATGGTGCGATGCGGCTTGTGGGGCGGGCGGGGGTCGGTCCGTGGTAGACTATCGAACAACGTTTATTAATCGCGCGGTATCGTTGCCGCGAGAAGGGGTTGCGCCATGCAGGAGCTTGAGGATCGTATTCGCCATGACGGCATCGTAAAGGCCGGTAACGTCCTTAAGGTTGATGCCTTCCTCAACCACCAGTGCGACGTTGAGCTGTTCGACCACATGGGTGCCGAGTGGGCCCGTCTGTTCGAGGGTGTCGAGATCAACAAGATCCTGACGATCGAGGCTTCGGGCATTGGCATGGCTTGCATCGCAGCTCAGCATTTTGGCGGCGTGCCGGTGGTCTTTGCCAAGAAGGCCCAGTCCATCAACCTTGACGGCGAGCAGTATGCCACGACCATCTACTCCTTTACCAAGCAGAAGGAGTACCCGGTCATCGTTGGCAAGCGCTTCCTGTCCGAGGGCGACAAGGTCCTGATTATCGACGACTTTTTGGCCAACGGTTGCGCGCTTGAGGGGCTTATTAAGATCTGCGAGGCTGCGGGCGCCGAGGTTGCCGGCATCGGCATTGCCGTGGAGAAGGGCTTCCAGGGCGGTGGCGATAAGCTCCGCGAGCGCGGCTTCCGCGTTGAGAGCCTGGCCCGTATCGCCGAAATGGACTGCGAGAACGGCGAGATCACGTTCGCCTAGGCGCGCAGCACAAGCGATTGGTATGCGATGTGACAAAGGGACTTGTCCCTTTGTCACATTTTTTGTATGAGGGGAGGTATTGATATGGATGAGAACAAGATGGGATGGCGCGAGTATGCGCGCTATGCCGAGATGTCGGTCGAGGAGTTGGCGCGCGATTGCGAGGTGCAGGTGTTTCGCGCGACGGGCCCGGGTGGGCAGGGCGTGAACACGACGGACTCGGCGGTGCGCATGAAGCATGGGCCCACGGGGATTACCGTGACGGCGCGCGAGAGCCGCAGTCAGTTCCAAAACCGTAGCAGCTGCCTGCGTAAGCTGCGCGCTGAGCTCGAGCGTCGCGGGCGTCCACCGCGTCGACGCGTAAAGACCAAGGTGCCTCAGCGCTCTCGCCAGCGCAGGCTCAATGACAAGCACTTCAACGCCATTAAAAAGGCCAACCGTCGCAAGCCGGGCAGCGACGAATAGCTTCCTCATAAGTTGCGGTGAAATAGGGACTGTTTTGCGGCATTTGCTGCATAAACAGTCCCTATTTCACCGCAACTTAGGTTGGGTTAGCGGGTTGGGTGCCAGACTTCGAGGACGGCGGGAAGGACGTCGACCTCGATGCGCGAGGCGACAACGGGCTCGCCGTCGGCTTGGATGGGGTAGTCGGGCTCCTCAAAGGTGAGCTCGGCATGGCGGCAGCGGCGCATGCGAACCGGTGGCAACTTGGTATGGTGGCCGTTCTTGGCCGAAAGGAACATGGGCAGGGCAACCGCGCGAGGGACGGGGCCGCATGCGTAGCAGACGTCGAGCATGCCGTCGCAGGGGTCGGCATCGGGGCAGATGCGATAGCCCGAGCCATACGTGGGGCCCAGCTGAATCGCCATGATGATCGCCCTCACGCGCTCGGCGGGCGCCCCGTCAAAGCTGACTGTCATGGGGTAGTTGCGGTAGCGCAGACCAAACTGCTCCAGACCCGAGAGGGTGTAGAGCGGAGCGCCAGCGAGGCCCGTCTTTTTGCGCAGCTCGGTGGTGCCCAGGCCGATGGCGGCATCGATGCCGACCGAAAGCGTCTGGTCGTAGTACTCAACGGAAGCCTCGCCGCTACCGTTTGCGGGGTTCCATGAGCGAATGCGCCCGATGTCCTGACGCTGCAGCTCGCAGGTGAGCAGCGCGCCAAAATCTTTGCCGGAGAAATCGTCGATACCGAGGGTCTGGGCAAAATCGTTGCCGGAGCCTACGGGCAGGACGGCAAGCGCCGGTCGAACTGCCTCTTCTTGCGCCATCAAGCCATTGACGACCTCGTGGATCACGCCATCGCCGCCTAGAGCGATAACGGTGCGATAGCCCTGAGCCTGTGCGGCAAGCTCCTTGGCGTGTCCCGTGTGCTCGGTTAGCACCAGATCAAACTGGGATGCGCGCGCGGTCATATCCAAAAAGCGCTGCAGGCGCTCGGCAACCTCATGCGCGGCGCCCGACTGGGCGGCAGGATTGGCGATGATGAGCGTGCGACCAAAATCAGTTGCGTGCATGGGGCGACTCCCGGCGTATGACGTGACGGTGCGGTCGCGCTCAGGTCGAATTGCCCCCGATTGTGGCTGCACGGCGAATATTTACGTCTACTCTATCAGGTCGTTGTGGCGCTCGATAGCATCCGCTACCGTACCGCCCTCATCCACAATAAGCGAACGGCGCTTGGGTGAGATGATGCGCTGAGCGGGGTACACGCCGCGGTGCCCGCCGACGAGATAGCTGATAAAGGCCACGATGACAAAGAACCCGGCTGCCGTGCCGTGGAACAGGTCGATGGCCATCATGCAGGTGGTGATGGGCACGTTGAGGCCGGCGCAGAACACGCCGAGCATGCCCAGCGCCGCCAGAAAGCTGGGGTCGATTCCGACGAGGCAACCGATCCAGCCGCCGAGCGCCGCACCGATGCCAAACAGGGGCGTGACCTCGCCGCCTTGGAAGCCGGCACCCAGGGTAAGCGCCGTCACCACGAGCTTGATGGCTGCATCGGCAAGGGTCGTGTTACCGGCGAACCCGGCGCCCGAGAGCCAGGTGGTAAGGCCGGCATACTTCCAGGCGTCGAGCACCGCGTAGGCCGCGAGCACCACGAGCGCGCCCACGAGTGCGCGAGCAAGGTAGTTGGTGATAAAGCGACCGTACAGGCTCTTGACGGTTCGAACCGACCAGGCAAAGAGGCGTGCCGTCAAACCGAAGATAATGGCGCTGATAACAACGATGGCAACCGTCCGTGGTGTCATGTTGGGAACGCTGGCGATGACATTCGCTTCGTACTCGGTACCCAGGGCGAGTGATGTAAAGTAGCCGGTAAACGAGGCGACCAGGCAGTAGATGCCTGCGGTGTAGTCGATTTTGCCAATAAAGCACATCTCCATGCCAAAGAAAGCTCCGGCAAGGGGCGAACCGAATACGGCGCCAAAGGCCGACGAGATGCCGGCGAGCATGAGGTCGTGGTGGTCATGCTTTTTGAGGTGGGCGAGGCTCGAGATGTTGCTGGCGATGGTGCCGCCAATCTGCACCGCGGCTCCCTCGCGACCGGCCGATCCGCCCGTGAGGTGCGTGAGCGTGGAGCAGACGAAGGTGAGGACGGCCATGCGCATATGGATGAGACGTGTGCCCAGAGCGGAGTCGATGACCAGGTTGTTACCTCGTTTGGCGGCAAGGCCGTGGTTCTTGTAGACCCACGCGGTGGCCGTGCCCACAACGGGAAGCAGCGCGTAGATCCACGCATGGTGCTCGCGATAATCGGTCGCGATATTCAGCGAGGCCAAAAACGCCCAAGCGGCAACGCCCATGGCGAGCGAGACGATGACGACGAGTGCGAGCAACTTGGCGCTCGCGAGTAGGTTGCGGACGTTGCGGCGCGTGTCGGCAGCTAAGAGATGCTCGGAGCGGGTGATCTGATGCCTGCCGGCCATGATGACGTCGTTCAGGGAGAAAAAGCCGCCGTCGTCGAGCGGCTGGGAATAATCTTGCGCCTCGTGTGCGCTTTCGGGTTTGTCGTTATGAGCCATACGTTCCTCTTTTAGGTTGCAACGCAAGCATTATAA
>CAJKEF010000043.1 GCA_905198825.1 uncultured Collinsella sp.
CCAAAACGTCCTCGGACATGCAAAGGGCTCCGCTGCGCGCTTCGCGCGGCGGAGCCCTTTGCGTCCTGCGGAAATGTTTTGGAAAGTAACCCAAAGCGGCCCGGCGGGGGTCCTGTGTAGTCACCCTTTAGGCGGAACTCTCCTAATTATTTGGATGAGTCGTTTACTTACTTGTGCTGTTACCGTCTTCCCGCTGTTGTTGGGGTATGCTTTGTTCGTATGTAAACGTTTGACATGTTGATGGGGGAGGGTGCTATGGCTCGCGAGGGCGCTCGTTCTAAGGATTCTGCTAAGCCTGGCATCAAGGAAGTTGCAGCGGTGGCGGGGGTTTCGCCTACTACGGTATCTCGCGTGCTTAATAATCGCGGCTATATTAGCCAAGAGACCCGCGATAAGGTCCATGCCGCGATGGAGCGCATCAACTATACGCCCAACGATATCGCCCGTGCCATGCTCAACGGTCGCCTGAATCTTATCGGTATGATCGTTCCCTTTGTGAGCAGCCCGTTCCATGCTCAGGTTGTGCAGGCGGTCGAGCGCACGTTAGCGGAAAACGGCTTTAAGATGTTGCTGTGCAACAGCGCCAATCGACCCGATCTTGAGCGTTCCTATATTGACATGCTCCGCCGCAATATGGTCGACGGCGTCATCGTCAACTCCCTCAATATCGGTGCCGAGGCATATGCCGAGATGGGCTTGAGCCTGGTTGGCATCGACTGCGATCTTGGCGAGGGCTCTGTCCAGATTGCAAGTGACAGCTATGGCATTGGCGAGCTCGCCACGCGCCGTCTGATTGATGACGGCTGCAGGCGTATCCTGTGCCTGCGCAGCAATAGCCGCATGCGCATGCCTGCCAATAAGCGTACCGATGCCTACCTCGATGTTGTTGAGCAGGCCGGTTTGTCCGCGCTTGTCCGTGAGGTTGAGTTCGTTAAGCCCGACGACGAAAAGGGCGCGGTCGTTGCGAAGATCCTCGATGAGAACCCCGATATTGACGGCATCTTTGCGGGAGACGATACGATGGCGGCCATCTGTCTCAACGTGATGAAGCAGCGCGGCTTGAGCGCTCCAGACGATATTAAGGTCGTGGGCGCGGATGGTGCCCGCCGAACTATGACGTTTATGCCTGACTTAACAACCGTACGTCAAGATATCGATCGCATCGGAGAGCTCGCGGCGCAATCCATCATCGCTCTTATTAACGGCGATAATCCCGAATCGAATATCAAGCTTCCCGTTGAACTCATTAAGGGCAAAACCGCGTAGTTCATCCCGTGCCAAAAGAATTCCTCAAACGCCTCTGATGACCGTTCACCGGCATATGTCAACCGTTTGCCGACGACTGGAACTGCGAAAAGACGTATTGGTGTGAAAACGTTTGACATATGAAAACGATTGACATATCTTGCCATTGTACCGAGTTAGTATGTCGTGGAAAGGAAGTCTCGGATGCACAAGGTGTATTACCAGCCTGAGGGAATTTGGGTAGGCGACATCATGCCGTACGGCGAGGACGGCACGTTCTATCTCTATCATCAGCGTGACACGCGTAACCCCGGACCATTCGGAGAGCCGTTTGGCTGGGCACTCGCTACGACCAAGGATTTCGTCAACTACAAGGACTTTGGCGAGAGCCTTGAGCGTGGCGGCGACGAGGAAGTCGACCAGTATGTTTATGCCGGCACGGTGTTTAAGGTGGGCGACAAATACCATGCGCTCTACACTGGTTGCAATCGCGATAAGGTCCGCGCACGCTTGATGAAACAGGTTCTTCTTCACGCAACGAGTGACGACGCCGTCAAGTGGGAGAAGAACATCGCCGAGACGCTGCTTCCGCCCCAGGAGGGTTACGATGACCGCAACTGGCGCGATCCCTTTGTGCTTTGGGATGAGGAGAACGAAGAGTACATGCTCATCCTCGGCACGCGTGTGGGCGAGGACAAGCGTCTGATGACCGGTCGTCTGGTCAAGTTCACCTCCAAGGACCTGGATACCTGGGAGTTCCAGGGCGACTGGTGGAATCCGGGCCTGTACACCATGTTCGAGATGCCTGATCTCTTTAAGATGGGCGACTGGTGGTATCTGGTGTTCTCCGAGTACAGTGATGGCAACAAGACCCGTTACCGCATGTCTCGCTCTATCAACGGTCCTTGGATCACTCCTGCGGACGATTCCTTCGATGGCCGCGCGTACTATGCCGCACGTACCGCATTTGACGGCGAGCGCCGCGTTCTCTTTGGTTGGGTTCCTACGCGTGACGAGGGCGGCGACCCCAGCTCTTACCTGTGGGGTGGCACCTTTATGCCTCTCGAGATCGTTCAGCGTGCCGACGGAACGCTCGGCACCAAGCTCCCCGACAGCATGCTTGGCGCCTTTGGCGAGGCTAAGGCAGTCGAGGCCTTTGAACTTTCCTGCGAGTCGGGCAAGGTCGAGCAGGTGCTCGCCGCGGATGCCGGCTCCACCTACTTGCTCGATGCCGACATTGAGCTCGGCGGTAACGCTGCCGGCTTCTCGGTGAAGCTTGCCGAGGACGCCGAGACCGGTCTTGCCTATGAGTTCCGCGCCAACCTGCGCGAGGGCAAGCTCGAGTTCACGCCGGCTCCCCAGTACCCGTGGTTCCAGGTCAACAACATGGGCCTCGAGCGTCCGTTGTTCTTTAAGGGCGAGGGCACTCACCATGTGCGTCTGGTCGTCGACGACGACATCGCGACCATCTTTGTCGATGATGTTGCGCTTAACGCTCGCTTCTGCAATAAACAGGGCCAGGGTGTGGCGCTGACGGTCACCGACGGTACGCTCAAGTGCGCAAATGCAACGATCGCGTCTCTGTAATGGCATCAAATCGTCTTATGATTTCGTAAGGGAATGGAGAGGAACATGGACTACAAAGTAGTGTCCCAGCAAGTCGTCGATAACGTCGGCGGCCTGGAGAACATCGAGGGTGCCACGCATTGCGTTACGCGTCTGCGTCTGGTGCTCAAGGATACGAGCAAGTACAACAAGGCCGAGCTCGAGAACATCGATGGCGTCAAGGGCGTGCTGTACAACAGCGGCCAGCTCATGATCATCTTCGGTACCGGTACCGTCAACAAGGTCTACGATGAGTTTATGGCTCTGACGGGCGTTAAGGAGATCAGCGCTTCTGAGGTCAAGGGCGCCGAGGCGGACAAGAAGGGCAAGTTCTTCTCGGTCCTCAAAGTATTCTCGGACATCTTTATCCCCATCATTCCCGCCTTCGTCGGCGCTGCAATCATCATCGGCCTTAAGTCGCTGATCGTTGCCAACGGCCTCTTTGGCATGGAGGGCAGCCTCGCCGATCACAGCGAGTTCCTCAAGAACCTCGCAAGCTTCTTTGCCATTATCGCCACCACGTTCGACTACCTGCCTGTCCTGGTTATGTACAGCGCAGTCAAGCGTTTTGGCGGTAACCCGATCCTGGGCATCCTCGTCGGTATCGTCATGGTTCACCCGAGCCTTATGAACCGTAACACGTTCGTTATGGACCCGACGGGTGCTGAGTACTGGAACTTTGGTCCGCTCTCCATTCCCATGGTTGCTTTCCAGGGCGGCGTGTTCCCTGCAATCCTGACTGCCTGGTTTATGGCCAAGGTCGAGAAGATTGCCCAGAAGTACATCCCCGAGGTCGTTTCGTTCGTCTTTGTCCCGACCGTTACCCTGATTCTTGCTAACGTCGCCCTGTTCACCGTGTTCGGCCCGCTCGGCAACCTGATCGGCGACGTCCTCGCCGGCGTAATCGATATCCTGTACAACAGGATGGGCGTCTTCGGTGCCTTTGTCTTCGCCGCATTCCTGCAGCCGCTCGTCGTTACCGGTACGCATCAGTTCATCCAGGGTATCGAGGCAAACCTCGTTGCCACTACTGGCTTCAACTACATCCAGGCAATCTGGTCGGTTTCCATCATCGCCCAGGGCGGCGGCGCCATCGGCATGTACCTCATTCACAAGAAGCATTCCAAAGAGCGCAACATCTGCATGTCGTCCTTTATCCCGACGCTGGTCGGTATCTCCGAGCCCGCAATCTTTGCTGCAAACATGCGCTACTCGATCATCCCGTTCATCTGCGCTTGCATCGGTGCAGGCTGCGGCGGTGCCTTCGTGAAGCTCTTTGAGGTGCGCGCCATCGGTCAGGGCCTGACCGGCGTGCTTGGCCTGCTCATCGTCACGCCCGAGACGCTCGTGTGGTATGTGGCTGGCAATCTCATCGCCTTCATCGTGCCGATCGTCTTGATCTTTGCCTACAACAAGGCAAAGGGCGTTCCGACCACCGATGAAGAGGGCACTGGCGCTGGCTTCGACGTTAGCTTCTAGTTGAGCCGTTCAGCGTAATCTGAGGGTAAGTCCATTTGGGGAAGGGCGTTCGACTCGTGTGAGTCGAGCGTCCTTTCCCATAGACGAGAAAGTCAACGGCGATGTTTAATCAAAAAAATAAGGTGACACGCGCGGACTATGAGCAGTGGCGTGCCGGACAGGATGAGACGGCGGGTCGCATCGCGTCCGACCCCGATAGGCTCCTGTTCCATGTGGAGCCTGAGCTTGGCTGGCTCAACGATCCCAACGGTTTGGTGCAGATCGGTGATACGTATCACATCTATCACCAATACGATCCATTCGATGCTGCGCATGGCGGTCCAGTGCTTTGGAATCATCTGACAACAAAGGATTTTGTGACGTACGAGAATTGCGGCCCTGTGCTGTTCCCCGATTCCGATTTGGATTCGAGTGGAGCGTATTCTGGTTCTGCCTTTGTACACGACGGCAAGATTCACTACTTCTATACCGGCAACGTCAAGCATTTTGACCGCGATGATTACGACTACGTGTTGACGGGCCGTGAGCAAAACCAAATTCATATGGTTGCCGAGAATCCCGACGAATTGGGCGAGAAGCGCATAGCTGTTGGGCCGATCGATTACCCCGACGATATCGGTACGCACGTGCGCGACCCCAAGATCCTTGAGCACGATGGTATCTACTACATGGTTCTGGGCTCTCGTACGAAAGACGACCGTGGCTGCGTGCTTGTCTATACCTCGCGCAATCTTGAGGACTGGAGCTATGCGACGCGCATTGAGTTGGGCGAGAAGTTTGGCTTTATGTGGGAGTGCCCCGATCTGTTTGAGCTCGATGGCGAGCTTATTCTCGTTTGCTGTCCGCAGGGTGTGCCTGCCGATGGTTGGCGTTACCGCAATCCGCATCAGTGCGTGTGGTTCCCCATCGAGGCCGATTGGGAGGCGCCGAGCTTTAAAATCGTCAGGCAGGGCATGCCCCCGATGGTCGATGCCGGTTTTGATTTCTATGCTCCGCAGTCCTTTGAGGATGCTGCAGGCCGGCGTTTGATGATCGGATGGTCGGGTTGCCCCGACGCGACGGCAGAAAACCCGACGGTGGCGCGCGGATGGCAGTGCGCGTTGACGGTGCCGCGAGAGCTGAGCATACGCGATGGTAAGCTCTGCCAGCAGCCGGCGCACGAGATTGAGAGGATGCGCGGTGACTGCGTTCGCGCGACAGGCGGTGAAACCGTTGAGGAGCCGGGCCGCCTGTTTGATCTTGTGGTTTCCTGTGAGGGCGCCAAGATAATCGAGCTCGAAATCCGCAAGGGTGTCTTTGTGCGTTATACGGACGGGATGCTTACCCTCGATATGGGTGACGAAGGCTATGGGCGCGACCAGAGGTCGATCGAGCTCAGCGAGCTTCGCGACCTGCGCGTGCTTTCGGACACTACGATGGTCGAGATTTTTGCAAATGGCGGCGAGGCGGCACTTACGAGCCGTACCTATTCGTCGGCGGTTCCGGCGATGGCGCTGCACGCCGAGGGTGCGGCGTCGATGGATTTCTACCGCCTCGCTCATTAACCGTGCATGGAGCACGATTGGACTTGTTGGGCGGAATGTGTCGCAGTTGCCGCGGCCAGCTACCGCTTATCGCGTATAGCGACCGTTTGCGGAATAAGTAACACTCCTTAATAAACCGTGTAGAATCTCAGATAAGCACGGAGTTTTCCAGGGAGACGCTGTCCTTTGTTGTGTGCAAGGGACGGCGTCTCTTTGGCGCTTGGAGGCCGTTGTGTAGCAGGGCGGTGAACGTGCGTCACATATTAAAAAGCCAACGTCGAGATGGGTCGTGATGATAATGGGCAAGTACGTAATCGTGGTTGAATCTGGTTCGGATGTGACGCCAGAGCTCTGCGAACGCTACGGCATCGTGCGCGTGCCCATGCACGTCACAGTTGGCGACGAGACCGTTGAAGATGGTTCAATCGATCCGCTCGAGATTTACTCGCGCTGCAACGAGCTCGGTGTTATGCCTAAGACGAGTGGCTGCGCGCCTGCGGATTTTGCTCACGTGTATGACCGTATCCATGCCGAGCAGCCCGATGCGACCATTCTGCATCTTGCGTACTCCGAAGTCACGACTTGCTCGCATCAGTCCTCCAAGATTGCGGCTAAGGGCCGCGACTACGTCTTCTCCATGGATACGCGTTTTGTCTCGGTGGGCCAGTCGCTCGTTGTTGTCGAGACCGCCAAATACATCGAGGCTCACCCCGATGCCACCGTCGACGAGATCTTTGCATTTACGAACTCGGTGATGGACCGTGTGCTGTTGGGCTTTGTTCCTACCGACCTTGCCTTCCTTAAGGCAGGCGGTCGCTTGTCCAACGTCGCGTTCCTGGGCGCCCATCTGCTCAAGATTAAGCCCTGCATTGAGGTGACGGGCGGTAAGTTCGTGGCGACTAAAAAGTTCCGCGGCTCTATGCTCAAGTGCGCCCGCGCCTTTATTGACCACATGGTTGCAAAGGGCGAGATCGACTACTCGCACATTGGCCTGGCGTATTCGGTAGGCCTTTCCGAGGAGCTGCGCGACGACATGGAGGTCTATGCGCACGACTTGGGCTTTAAGGATATTACCTGGACTCAGGTCGGCGGCGTCATCTCGAGCCATTGCGGCCCGACCGCCTTCGGCGCGGTGCTCACGCTCAAGGCGTAAAGGCTGCAGACGAACTTTTTCTCGTTTTCGCGAGTGCTCAGCAGCCATATGATCGATATAAGTCCCTGCCATGGCGGTAGGGGGCAGATTAAAGCATGCCACTCTGGCCCGAGACGTTTAAACGCAAGCGTATGGGCTAGAATGGCTCTGGCATTTATGTAACTAAAACCAAAGAGAGGCAAGGTAGCGGGAATGGCTGAGATGACGCTTGAGGGTGTGGACGCTCGTCCCGAGGACTCTGCGTTTGCCCTGGGCCGCGTACATTCGATTGAGACAATGGGTACGGTCGACGGTCCCGGCATCCGCTTCGTAGTGTTCGTCCAAGGCTGTCCCATGCGCTGCGCGTATTGCCACAATCCCGATACCTGGTCTGTTAACGGCGGCACCATGGTGACCGTCGAGCACCTCATGGACGAGTTCCAGAGTAACCATGAGTTCTATCGCAGTGGCGGAATTACGGTTTCGGGCGGCGAGCCGCTCCTGCAGCCCGAGTTTTTGGCCGATCTGTTCCGTGCAATGCACAACAACCCCGATGGCCGCGTGCATACCTGCTTGGATAGCTGCGGCTATGCGTTCGATCCCGCGCATCCCGAGAAGTTCGATGCCGTACTCAACGAGACCGATATGGTGCTGCTCGATATTAAGCATGCCGACCCGGTCGAGCATAAAAAGCTGACCGGTTGCGATCCCGCACGCATCTTGGCGTTTGGCGATGAGCTCGCGCGTCGCAAGATTAAGGTCGTTATCCGCCACGTGGTGGTACCGGGCATTACCGACACGGTGGAGGAGTGCGAGAAGCTTGGTTGCCTGATCGCTCCATGGCACAACGTGGTGGGCCTGGAAATGCTGCCGTATCACACGATGGGTGTCGTCAAGTACGAGCAACTGGGCATTCCCTATAAGCTCGAGGGCGTGCCCCAGATGGATACCGCGTGCATGCCCGAGCTGCGCAATGCCGTCATGACGGGCATGAAAAAGCGCCGCGCGGAACTCAAAAACGCCATCGGCTAGCGTGCCATTTTCGCTCCCCAAGGGCACTCATTGGGGACAGACTTAAATGAGTGCCCCTGGGCACCTAGTTGATTGCTAAAGAGCCCCCGTCCTTAAAAGACTGCTCTCTGGGTTGCGGTGAGATGCGCAACAGAATCGTGCCATTTGGATAGATACGCTTGTGGTTTCTTT
>CAJKEF010000044.1 GCA_905198825.1 uncultured Collinsella sp.
CAGGCAGCCCATGATGCCCTGCTTGCCCTCGAGGCTGTTATTGACAATGTAGGTATCAATGTCGTTGACCTCGGGCGTGACGATATAGCCGTTGAGCATCTCGGCGCACTTTTTGCGTGCGAGCGGCACGATGGGGGTGTGGTCGGCCACGCCGCCGCCGATGATGATCTTTTGCGGCGCGTAGCACAGCGTGTAGGTCATGAGTGCCTGTGCCAGATAGCCGGCGAGCAGGTCCATGGCCTCCGGGTCATCGGCCATGTCTCCGGCGCTCTTGCCATCCCAGCGCTTTTTAACGCCGGGGCCGGCGATGAGGCCCTCTAGGCAGTTGTCGTGGAAGGGGCAGGCGCTATGCTCGCCGATGGTGTCGCGCGGGTCGCGCGTGACCAGGATGTGGCCGGCCTCGGGATGCATCATGCCGTGCACGAGCTTACCGCCCGAGAGCACGCCGGCGCCCACGCCGGTGCCGATGGTCAGGTAGACCACATCGGTAAGGCCCTGGGCGCAACCAAACGTGACCTCGCCCAGGCAGGCGACGTTGACGTCGGTATCGTAGCCGCAGGGGACCTTGAGCTCGTTTTGGATGGTGCCCAGTAGGTCAAAGTAGCGCCATGCCGTTTTGGGCGTCTCCAGGATCTTGCCGTATTGGGGCGAAGCGGGGTTGACTGCGGTGGGGCCAAATGCGCCGATGCCCAGCGCGGCGATGCCCTTGTCGGCAAACCACGCGTTGACGGCCTCAACGGTCTCCTGCGGGGTCGTGGTCGCGATCTGCTCGCGCTTTAGGACCGTACCGTCCGCATAGCCCGTGGCGCAGACCATCTTGGTGCCACCGGCCTCGAGCGCTCCGATAAGCTGCTGCTCTGCCATAGTATTCCTCTCTCTGGGACGAGTTGCTCCGTGACTAAAGTATAGGGCTCTAAACCACTTAAGAAAGCGCTATAAAAAGAAGCCTCGCAACGCGGCGGGCGGTGCGAGGCTTCTTTGGTTGCTTTAGTTGCCGGGCCGTCCTTACCCGCGCGGCTTGATTTTATCACGTAACGACTTGAGGTTCTCCAGCGCTGCGTTGAGCGTCTCGTCTCGCTTGGCAAAGTGGAAACGAATCAGATGGTTGACGGGCTCGCGGAAGAAGCTCGAGCCGGGCACGGCGCCCACGGCCACCTTAGACGCGAGATCCTCGCAGAATTCGAGGTCGCTGTCATAGCCAAACTCAGAGATGTCCATCATGACGTAGTAGGCGCCCTGCGGCACGTTATGCTCAAGACCGATGCTGTCGAGTCCCTGGCAGAACAGGTCGCGTTTGGCGGTATAGAGGTCGAGGACCTCATCGTAATAGCTGTCGTCGAAGTTGAGGGCGGTGACAACGGCTTCCTGCAGGGGAGCGGAGGCACCCACGGTGAGGAAGTCGTGGACCTTCTTGATGCGCTCGGTGATCTGGGCCGGGGCGATGGTGTAGCCCAGACGCCAGCCGGTGATGGAGTACGTCTTAGACAGCGAGCTGCAGCTGATGGTTCGCTCAAACATGCCGGGCAGCGTGGCCATATAGACGTGCTCGTGGGGCGCGTAGACGATGTGCTCGTATACCTCGTCGGTAATGCAGTAGGCGTCGTACTTTTTGCAGAGGTCGGCGATAAAGGTGAGCTCCTCGCGCGTAAAGACCTTGCCGCAGGGGTTGGAAGGATTGCATAGGACGATGGCTTTGGGGTCGTTGTCGCGGAAGGCCCCCTCGAGTACCTCGCGGTCAAAGTCGAATGTGGGCGGGTTGAGCGGCACATAGATGGGCTCGGCACCCGAAAGGATCGTGTCGGCGCCGTAGTTCTCGTAGAACGGCGAGAAGATGACGACCTTGTCGCCGGGGTTCGTGACCGTCATCATTGCGGCCATCATAGCCTCGGTGGATCCGCAGGTGACCACGATGTTCTCGTTGGGGTTGATCGGCATGCCCATAAAGTGCTCCTGCTTGGCGGCAAGCGCCTCGCGCATGGCCTGGGAGCCCCAGGTGATGGAGTACTGGTGGTAGAGCGGCTTGGGGTCGGTGGCGATGGTGCCCAGACTATTGAGCAGCTGCGCCGGGGGATCGAAGTCGGGGAAGCCCTGCGAGAGGTTGACGGCGTCGTACTTATTGGAGATGCGTGTCATGCGGCGGATGACTGAATCGGTGAATGTTGCCGTGCGATTGGAGAGTTCTTTCATGACGGTCCTTTCGAGGGTTTGCAGTGGGGCAAGTTTACTCCTATGAAAAGGGTGGGAATTGCTCGAAACGCGCTCGAAAAACTCTTTTCAAAATTCTTGAAAATTGGGGCTTGCATCGCGTGGCGTTCCTTGCAATAATAGTCGAGCGCGAAGCGCACAGGACACGGTGGGTGTAGCTCAGTTGGCTAGAGCGACGGGTTGTGGTCCCGTAGGTCGAGGGTTCGAGTCCCTTTACCCACCCCAGTTCTTGCTTCGTGTTGATATCGGGTCGTTAGCTCAGTTGGTAGAGCAGGGGACTCTTAATCCCAAGGTCCAGGGTTCGACCCCCTGACGGCCCACCAAAGCATGTTAAAGCGACTGGCTTCGGCTGGTCGCTTTTTTGTTGACCTCGCATGGGGTCGAACCCGAAAGGGCGCGGAGCTGAGGAAATGCGTAAGCATTTACCAGCGCAGCGCGCAAGGCGCCTTGGCGCCGCAGCGGCCGCCTGCGCAGCAGGCTGACCCCCTGACGGCCCACCAAAGCATTGTAAAGCGACTGGCTTCGGCTGGTCGCTTTTTTTGTTGACCTCGCATGGGGTCGAACCCGTCGGGGCGCGAAGTTGGGGAAACTGCACCGTGATTCCCTTAGGGAAACACGGCTAAAGCCCCATAAACGTGCTCTCCTTATGAGAATTATGCTCACGGGGCTCGATGCATGTTGAGAAGTTGTGATCAAACTCAAAGTGAGAATCGATTTAGTCTGCTCGATAGTGCGATCCGAGACTTTCGGTTCGCTTACGCATGGCTTTGACCATCTCCATCGACAGCTGAATCTGCGACCGTAGGCGGGCGAGGGCTGCGATCTCGCTGTCTTCGGCATGCGGCTTGCTCAGCGCCATGGCCTTGTCTTGCAGGCTTTCAAGCTGTAGCAGGGCCTCGGATAGGCCTGTTCCGGTCCTGTTGATCATGCAATAGGTGCTCATCGTGTGCTTAAGGCCGTGTGTCAGGCGTTCGGCATCTGTTGTGGCAATGCCGTAGTGGGGGAGGTCGATATCCGCCTTCAGGGCCGCCTCAGGCTCTTTCTGCGCTGCAAGGGCTGCCGATGCGCCCGCGATGCGCCCAAACACGATGCCGTTGGCGCTTGACAGGCCGCCGATGCGGTCGGCGCCGTGCATACCGCCTGTCGCCTCGCCGCAAGCGTAGAGGCCCTCAACGCCCGTGTACGCGGTCCTGTCGATCTTGATACCGCCGTTAGCGGCGTGGGCATACATCGCCACACGCATCTCGTCGCTCGGAGCGATACCATGCTCATCTTGTAGCCAAGTGGCAAATGTCTGCACGAACTCGGGGACATTCTCTCGCGGGAAGTCGTAGTGGAGTGCCAGGCCTTCGGCACCCGCTTGATCGACAGCAAGATCGATGGCGCGGGAAGCCAAGCGCGAAGTGAAGGGGCCATATCCTGAGCGTTGCTCAAGCAGATCGTCTAACTTTTCGTTGGCAATGTCGACCGGTTGGTCAAACGTGACGTAGCGCCAGGTCTTTTCGTTAAAGACCAGGTTGCGCTTAGGTTCAATGAAACCGGGCATCATCTGCATGAACTCTATATTAGTAAGCGATGCACCGTGCGCCAGCGCGATGGCCTGCGAGGAGCTGAGCACATCAGCCGACGTAAGGCTGCGCTCGAACAGGCCGCCTGTGCCACCGGCTGCGATGATCGTGGCCTTGGCAGCAAAGGGCACGATTCGATTTTCGGTGAGGTCGTAGAGCACGGTTCCGGTTATTCTGCCGTTCGTGTCCTCAACAAGGTCGATAAGCTCATGGCGGGGGAGAAGGCGAATGCCGAGCGACTCGATCTGGGTCGTTAGAGCGTCCTCAAGGGGCTTGCGGGTGAGGCCGCGCCACATGCGCGTTTTGTGGTCAAAGCAGGGGATAAACTGCTTTTGCTGAGCGCTCTCAGCGCTTTGCGGACGCTGGAGTTCAACGCCCAGGTCTTGCTCGAGCCAGTCAATCGCTTGGGGAATGCCGTGGACGAACGTCTGGACGAGTTCGGGGTCGGCGACGCCGCCGCCGACGGTCTGGATGGTGTCGATGAGGTCTTGTTCGTCGTCTTCGTTAACGGGTCCGATAAGCCCCAGGCCCCAGGTTCCGGGGAAGAAGCTCGATCCACTCATGGTCTTGCCGGCGCTTGCCACAGTGACGGTTGCACCCGTGCGTGCCGCTTCGATGGCGGCGCAAAGGCCCGCAATGCCAGATCCAATTACCAGTACATCAGTCGATTCCATAGGATTCCTTTCTCGTTCGCGCATTGTCGCATGGGTGATCGGCAAAGGTATCGCAAAGATTGGATAAATCGGCAAAGGGCAAATACGGCACGTGGACGTTAGGGCCGCTTGGCGGCTCCTTCTCCTCACACTTCATGTTCCATCAGAACTGATATATCGTATCTCGAACGTTTTATTGCAACAAAAAAAGAGCCGCCACCCGGGTGGGTAGCGGCTCTAAAGCTCAACTATACGAGCATCGCGCGGGCGCGATTAGGCCTTGAGGGCCTCCTCGACGGCGACAGCGCAGGCGACGGTGGCACCGACCATGGGGTTGTTGCCCATGCCGATGAGGCCCATCATTTCCACATGGGCGGGCACGGAGGAAGAACCGGCGAACTGGGCGTCGGAGTGCATGCGGCCCATGGTATCGGTCATGCCGTAAGAGGCAGGGCCGGCGCCCATGTTGTCCGGGTGCAGGGTACGGCCAGTGCCGCCACCAGAAGCGACGGAGAAGTACTTCTTGCCAGCCTCGAGGCGCTCCTTCTTGTAGGTGCCAGCGACGGGGTGCTGGAAGCGCGTCGGGTTGGTGGAGTTGCCGGTGATGGAGATATCGACGTTCTCGTGCCACATGATGGCAACGCCCTCGCGGACGTCGTCGGCGCCGTAGCAGTTGACGGCGGCACGCGGGCCATCGGAGTACGGGATGGTCTCCACGACCTTAAGCTCGCCCGTGTAGTAGTCAAACTGGGTCTTCACGTAGGTGAAGCCGTTGATGCGGGCGATGATCTGAGCGGCGTCCTTGCCCAGACCGTTGAGGATAACGCGCAGCGGCTTCTTACGAGCCTTGTTGGCGTTCAGAGCCAGGCCGATAGCACCCTCAGCGGCAGCGAAGGACTCGTGGCCAGCCAGGAAGGCGAAGCACTCGGTGTCGTCGGAGAGCAGCATGGCGCCCAGGTTACCGTGGCCCAGACCGACCTTGCGGTCCTCGGCGACGGAGCCGGGAACGGTGAAGGCCTGGATGCCCTCGCCGATGATGGCGGCAGCCTCAGAAGCGGACTTGGCGCCACGCTTGACAGCGAGAGCGCAGCCGAGGGTGTAGGCCCACTCGGCGTTCTGGAAGGCGATGGACTGGGTGTTGTTGACGATCTCACGCGGGTTGAAGCCCTTGTCGGTGCAGATCTGCAGAGCTTCCTCGAGGGAGGCGATGCCGTTGTCGGCGAGGCACTTGTTGATCTTGTCAGCGCGGCGCTCGTAACCTTCGAACGTAACAGTCATAGTTATTTCCCTCCCTTTCTACTCGTGAACCGGGAACACGCTGGCGACGGAGTGAGTCTCCTCGTCGGTGCGCGGGTCGATGTACTTGGCAGCGTTCTCCCACTGACCATAGTGGCCCATAGCGCCAGCGATGGCCTCCTCGGGGGTCTTGCCGGCCTTGACGGCGTCGGTGAACTTGCCGAGGTTCAGGAACTCGAATGCGATGATCTCGTTCTTGTCGTTGAGAGCCATGCGGGTGACGTAGCCCTGAGCGAGCTCGAGGTAACGAGCGCCCTTGGCCTTGGTGCCGAACATGGTGCCGACCTGAGAGCGAAGGCCCTTGCCGAGGTCGTCGAGGGAGGCGCCCACGGGCAGGCCGCCCTCGGAGAACGCGGTCTGGCTGCGGCCGTAAACGATCTGCAGGAAGATCTCGCGCATAGCAACGTTGATGGCGTCGCAGACGAGGTCGGTGTTGAGGGCCTCGAGGATGGTCTTACCGGGAAGGATCTCGGAAGCCATGGCGGCAGAGTGGGTCATGCCCGAGCAGCCGATGGTCTCAACGAGGGCCTCCTCGATGATGCCGTCCTTGACGTTCAGCGTGAGCTTGCAGGCGCCCTGCTGAGGTGCGCACCAACCCACACCGTGCGTAAGACCGGAGATGTCGGAAATCTCCTTAGCCTGGACCCACTTGCCCTCCTCGGGGATGGGTGCGGGACCGTGGTATGCACCCTTGGCAACGGGGCACATGTTCTCCACTTCCTGTGAGTACTGCATGCCTCTCCTCTCTATCGTGTTGGCGTCCCGTCTGGGGGTCGTGGCTGGCGATTGCCGGGCGACCCTTCGAAAGGGACATGACATGCAGCCCCTATAATACCGCGAAATGCACGGAATATTCGGCGAACGGCTCAGTTTTCGTAGCGAGAAGTCCGGAAGTTTTAATTGAAACGGTTTAACTCTATGTTCTGTGGTCGCGAACTTCCATAGAGGGGGTCCGTCTTTGGCAAGCTTTTGGTCAGCTCTTGTAAGCGTTGCAGGGGTTGACCTGTTGCAACGGTGCCGTTCGCCGCCTGTTTGCTGCCTTTTGCCGCGCGAGTGTATTGTTTTGCGTGAATGTTTTGATGGCACGCTTCAATCGTGCTGTATTGGATGGCAAGCAGATCCCGGCGAAGGGAGCGCCATGCAGCGCGTTTGGAGAACGGTTACCGGCTTTTACCATGTCTGTGCCCGCGGTACGGGCAAGCAGCTCATCTTTGAGGGCGATGAAGACCGGTGGGAGTTTTTGGAACTGATGCGCGACTGCTGCCGCGAGGAGGGCGTGACGGTTATCGCCTGGTGCCTTATGGGCAATCACGTGCATTTGGTGCTTGCAGATTACGAGGACAGGATGAGCGCGGCGATGCACCGGCTGCTTTTGACGCACGCGCGGCGGTTTAATAAACGCGCGGGGCGCACAGGCCATCTGTTCCAGAACCGTTTTGACCGGCGCTCGCTCGATACCGACTGGCAGGTGATGGAGGCTATTCGCTCCGTACACGCCGATCCGCAGGAGGCGGGCGTTGGCCTAATCGAGCGTTATCCCTGGAGTAGCTTTGCGGAGTATTTATGCGCTTACGACGGTGACGCGGCTGATGTCGCGAGGGGATTTTCTGATCCTTCTTGCGTGCTTGAGCTTTTTGGTTCTGCCGAGGGCTTTATTGCCTATTCGCTTTCGACGCCCGACGGCGGTGAGCCAGCGCTGTGCGATATGAAAGAGACGGAATGGGAACGCCACGCCTTTGCCGACAAGATGGCGAAGAGCCTCGGGGTTCCGCTCAACGGGGTTAAAACTGCACCGCCGGCGCAGCGCGATACCGTTATTGTTGGATTGAACAATGCCGGCTTTACGGTGCGCCAGATTGAACGGTATACCGGGATTGGCAAAAGTACCGCCTCTCGTATTGTGCGCACCCGCGCGCGAACGGCGATGAGGGCTGGCGGAAACGTGATGTAGGGTCGCCTGTTCACCGCAGCTGGGGTCGTCCATACGCCGCAACCAGCGTTCAAAAGCTTGGTACGGTAACTGCACTTCTTAATATGCATAGAAAAATCGCCATCTTGCATATAATAACGGCTCGGTCCGGGTTTGCCCGTGCCTACCCCCGTCTGCGCCGTGCAAAAAACGGAGTTTTCAGCATCGTGTTGCTGTCGGCACCGCCGCAATCTTGCAACATACGGGTCCCGAAGCTATTGATTCCCGCCGTTGCGCCCCCGAAGCACGTGTCTGCGTCCCGTCAGACCGTGATGCTTGTTCTAAAACACAATGTATATGCGCCTGAAGATGTTGATTAACGCTTTCGATGCGTATACACACAGCTTGGCGTGCTGAATACTCGCAAAAATGCAC
>CAJKEF010000045.1 GCA_905198825.1 uncultured Collinsella sp.
GTACGGACCGAGGTCTCGGATGCCTGGGGCGAGACGACGATCTTGGAGATGCTGGGAGCCGGCTCGCTTTTCGCGCACGGCTACGCCTGCAGCATGGAGCCCCTTGACATCGACGTGCTGGCAGATTCAGCCTGCGAGGTGGTGCTGCTCAAAGCCGAACGCATCATCCATTCCTGCCCTAAGCAGTGCAGCTGCCACGCGCACATATCCTCGAACCTCATGCGCGCCTTGGCGCTAAGCAACCTGGACATGAACCACCGCGCCATAGCCATGACTCCCAAGACCATACGGGGCAAGATTCTCGCCTTCCTATCGCAGCAGCAGAAGAAGGCCGGCACCCGCGCCTTCGCCATCCCTTACAGCCAGACCAAGCTGGCAAGCTATCTCAGCGTCGACCGCAGCGCGCTGTCGAACGAGCTCTCGAAGCTGCGCAAGGAAGGCGTCATTGACTACGAAGGCCGCACATACCGGCTGCTGTAGCGCACGACAGCTTCCTGCCAGGCTGCGGCAAAATCAGATGACCTTCCGCATATCCAAGATGCGCCTTAGCCCCTAGCCAGCAAACCAGCATCAGAGGGGTAGGTCGTGGTCCACAGCGGTTCCAGCTGGCGCTATTGTTTACCCTTGAACAACAGATCGAGTTCCGATGGGGCTGCGGGTGGTGAGGACCTTCGGGAATGCATCCCTGATGGACAGAAGCGGCGCGAGCTCCCTCTCTAGCGCCGATTCGGAGCTGATGTCGTATCTCGCTTAAACTCTCCTTCTCGGTTTCGAAACTCGAATTATTTTTAAGTTTCGAAATCGAGAAGACAATATGCACGCAGATGCGTCGAGGAGCGAATCCCGGTCGCGCCATGTCAGCAGCGATGGCGGGAGGCATTCGCGCGTGCTACAATGCGGGCACCAGAGATGAAAACACAGTCCCCGTCGGGTAGTCGTGGGCGTGCGGGAGTCCGCATCAGTAACCTGCCTCCTTGGTTGTCCCTTCTCTGCATGGTCATCTACATAAAGGAGGAACCAGCCATGCAGATCAGCGTGTCGTCCACCCTGACCGTATATCACGACGGCCAATTCTGGGTCGGGCTGGCGGAGCACGTCGAGGACGGCAGATACGGCGCTGCCCGCATCGTCTTCGGCGCGGAGCCGTCCGATGAGGAGATCCTGCGATTCGTTACAAGCAAATGGGCGAAGCTCGCGTTCTTCGGTGACGATCCGTCCGAGGCGAGCGAGCCCGCGAAGAACCCCAAGCGGCGCGCCCGCGAGGCGGCGAAAGCACTTAAGTAGCCGGCGATGAGCACCAAAGGTTCAAGTGCTGGCACTACGAGCAGGCGATTCAGGATGGCAACGAGGATAGAGTGAAGGCACTGATTCCCGACGATTTGCCGGAAGAAATCAAAGATACCTACGATAACGCCCACACTCAATAATGCCGTCCGATGCTCAAGGGGCTTTGGCAAGGAGTCGTTTTAGGCAGACATGCAAAAAGAAAGCATCCGAACCAGAGGGCTCGGAGGCTGTTATTCCCGTTATTCCCATAGGCATAAGCGCATCTGCTCGCGATTGCCTATCGAGGCTTTGCCTCGAGCGCGGCAGACACCGCATCGAGGAACTCCCGCACATGGTCTGCGGGGTGCGGCGAATGAAGCAGCCCGTAAGACACGAGACAGTCCCAATCGGTAGGGACGGTTTTGAGCATGGGGTGGACGTTGGCCCACAACGGCAGCGTCGCAAGCGCGAGGTCCTCGTTCGCGCCGCGATTGAACACCTCCGCCCGATATTGCGGGAAGTCTACGAGCGCGATTTGAGGATGATGCAAGAGTATCTCGTCGCGCACGCGGTCGATTTCGGCGTTCCAGCCCCGGCGTATAAGCATAAGACTGTGATTGTGGAGGTCGTCGAATGTGACGATGTCGCGTTTGGCGAGTTCGTTGTCGACGGGAACGGCGCACCAGAGCGGCTCGCGCGAAAGCTCGAGGCCCAGGCACCCGCGCTCTTTAAGAAAGGCATCGTCGAAAATCCCCGCCACGATATCCATGTCTTGCCCGAGGTTCGCCAAACCGCGTGCCGCCGAGGGTGTGTTTTCAAACGTGACCACCTGAAGGCTCATGCCAGGGCAACGTTCCTTCACCTTCGGCCACAGCTTCGCGAGCGGCGTGCTGGGCGTCATGAGCGACACTCCCACGCGGATGATGCGCTTCTCTCCGCGCTCGGCGACGCGGGCGCGTGCGATTGATTCTTGAGAGTACTGCACGATATGGCGGGCGTCGGCGAGCAGCGACCTGCCTGCTCGCGTAAGCGAAAGCCCCTGATGCGATCGGTGGAACAGCGTAAGGCCTAGCCGCGACTCCAGCAGGTTCATCTGCTTGATGACGGCCGTGGGCGTGATGAAGGACTCTTGTGCCGCCTTGGAGAAGCTGCCCGCCTCCGCCACGCGGATGAAAGTGTCAAGCTGTGGGTTGTACATCGATCCTCCTGTCACGCATTATGTGCCGTATATACCCCATGGTTATATCCATCATTCCAACGTGAACTTCTCGCACGTCAGCAAACGCCGTAGCATTGCATTCGAAAAGTCACCATTAAGGAGGAGACCATGGAGTATCTGAAGCTCAACAACGACGTAGAGATGCCCATCGAGGGTTTGGGCACCTTCCTCATGACCCCGGTCGAGGCCGAGGCGGCCGCAACCGCCGCGCTCGCGGCCGGCTACGAGCACATCGACACCGCCAACGCCTACATGAACGAGCGCGCCGTGGGCCGTGCCATCGCCAAGAGCGGCATCGCGCGCGACAAGATCTTCGTCTCCACCAAGCTCTGGCCGAGCGTCTACGACGCGGGCATGCCGGCGGTGGACGCCACGCTCCAGCGCCTGGGGCTCGACTACGTCGACATGCTCATCCTGCACCAGCCGGTAGGCGACTACCTGGCCGCGTGGCGCACGATGGAGGAGGCGTACCGCGCGGGCAAGGTGCGCGCCCTCGGCCTCTCCAACTTCCCGCAAGACAAGATCGCCGAGGTCATCGAGGTCGCCGACATCAAGCCGCAGCTCGCGACCGTTGAGTGCCACCCCTACCACGCCCAACGCGACCTGCGCGCCTACCTCGCGCCGTACGGCACGGTGATCGAGGCGTGGTACCCGCTCGGCCACGGCGACAAAGGTCTTCTGGAGGAGCCCATCTTCGTCGCTCTCGCCGAGAAGCACGGCAAGACCCCGGCCCAGGTGATCCTGCGCTGGCACGTGCAGATGGGCACCTCCATCATCCCCGGCTCCAAGAACCCCGCCCACATCGCCGACAACGCGAACATCTTCGACTTCTCCCTCACCGGAGACGAGATGGCCGATATTGCCAAGCTCGACGGGACCATGACCTACTACACCGCCACTGAGGAAGCACTCGAGGGCTACCTGGCCATACGCCCCGATTTCGACGCGCAGGAGTAGCGCTCAGACGATAACGGACCAACCAAGCCGCCGCCGAGGACGAGCCCGCCCAGTGCCCGCTGCAGACGGCAACGTCCTCGTGGCCTACTACTCGGCACAGGGCCACACCGCTGTCGTAGCTCAGACCATTGCCGACGAGCTCGGCGCCGATCTCTTTGAGATGACGCCTAGAACCCACGGGTTATAACCCCGTGCGCACCCCAGCGTTATAGAACCCTCACCAACGGAAACTTCCGCCGGCGCGGCGCCCCTCGTATGGTGGATACGTCAAGTTGCGAGAAAGGAAGGCACCATGGACTACATCACCTTGAACAACGGCGTCAGGATGCCGCAGCTCGGCTTCGGCGTGTACCAGATCCCGGACGCCACGGAATGCCAGCGCGCCGTAGAGGACGCGCTCTCGGCGGGCTACCGCCTGGTCGACACGGCGGCAGCTTACGGCAACGAGGAGGCGGTCGGGGCCGCCATTCGCGCGAGCGGCCTGCCGCGCGACGAGGTATTCGTGACGACCAAGCTGTGGATGTCGGGTGCGAGCTACGAGGGGGCCAAGCGCGGCTTCGACGCGTCGCTCAAGCGGCTGGGGCTCGACTACGTCGACCTCTACCTCATCCATCAGCCGTTCGGCGACGTCTTCGGCGCGTGGCGCGCCATGGAGGAGCTCTACGAGCAGGGCGTTATCCGCGCCATAGGGACAGCTAACTTCTACCCCGATCATCTCGCAAACCTCATCTCGTTCAACCGCATCGCCCCCGCCGTGAACCAAGTCGAGTGCAACGTGTTCTTCCAGCAGCGAGAGGCGCAGGAGTACATGGCCAGCAAGGAGGTGGCCATGGAGGGCTGGGCGCCCTTTGCGGAGGGCAGAAACGGTCTCTTCCGCAACGAGGTCCTCGCTCGCATCGGCGAGGCGCACGGCAAGACGGTCGCCCAGGTCGTGTTGCGCTGGCTGCTGCAGCGCGGTGTGGTCTGCATCCCTAAGAGCACGCACCGCGATCGCATGGAGCAAAACTTCGACGTCTTCGACTTCGCGCTGGGCGACGGCGAGATGGCGCAGATCGCCGCACTTGACACCGGGCGCAGCGCGTTCTTCGACCACCACGACCCCGCCACCATCGAATGGATGTCCGGGCTCGTGCGCAACGTGTAGACGAGCGATCAGACCGCACTGATAACTTACTAGGAGGAATTGCCATGAACTCATTCACGTACGACTACCCGGTCAGGAACTACTTCGGCGAGGGGGCCATAGACCAGGCACTCGACGCCGAGATGGGTGCCATGGGCAAGACAGTGATGCTCGCCTACGGCGGAGGTTCGGTCAAGCGAACCGGCGTCTACGGCCACGTGGTCGATAAGCTCACGAGCGCGGGCAAGCGCGTGGTGGACTTCGGCGGCATCATGCCCAATCCGACCTACGAAAAGTGCCAGGAAGGCGCCGCGCTCGCACGCGAGGAGCAGGTCGACTTCATTCTCGCCGTCGGCGGCGGGTCGGTCTTCGACTGCTGCAAGGTGGTCTCCGCGCAGGCGATGCTTGATGAGGACATCGAGACGTTCGAGCACGTCGACGGCAAGATGCCGAGCTCGTTCATCCCCATGGGCTGCATCGTGACGCTCTCCGGCACGGGCGCCGAGCAGAACAACGGCGCCGTCATCACCAACGAGGAGACGCACGTGAAGGGCGCCTATCTGGGGGCGATGCCCATGTGGGCGGCGCTCGACCCGGCGCTCACGCTCACCGTACCGCACGCGCAGTTCATGAGCGGCGCGTTCGACACGCTCTCGCACTGCATGGAGAGCTATTTCGGAAGCCCGCGCGGGCGCAACGTCACCGACGACATCAACCTCGCCATCCAGCGTAACGTCATCCGCAACATGTGGATCATCGCGGACGACGACCAGAACCTCGATGCCAGAAGCGAGCTCGTATACGACTCCGCCATGGCCGAGAACGGCGTGCTCAAGATTGGCAAGTCAACGGACTTCCAGGCGCACATGATCCAGCACCAGTACGGCGCGTACACCCACACCAACCACGGAATGGGCCTCGCGGTCATCCACCCTGCGCTCTACCGCCACCTGGCCCCCGAGGCGCCCGCGCAGTTCGCCCGCTGGGCGCGCGAGGTGTGGGACGTCGACGCCAAGGGCAAAGACGACCTTACGGTGGCGCTCGAGGGCATCGACCGCCTGCAGACGTTCATCGGCGAGATGGGGCTTCCTACGAGCTTCGCCGAGATGGGCTCCGACGCGTCCGACGAGACACTGCACAAGGTTGCGGACACCTGCGTGCTCACCGGCGGCTGCGCCAAGAAACTGGAGCGCAGCGAGGTGTTCCAGATTCTGACCGAGTGCCTCTAGATCGGCAGTGGGTCCCGATCCGCCCGCGCTGAATCGTGCGTTTCGGGGCTTTCGACCTCTTTCTCCATGTCATCGCGCCACCGCTTAAGCTCAGCCGTGGCCGCTCTCTTCCCCTTGGTAAGAGCCGCCTTGGACGTTGTCTTCCTCTTGGGTTTGCCGAACAAATCCAGCTCGCCCATGTCGTGATAGTGGAGAGTTCCCTTCCATCCGACTTGCTTACCGTCCCTCTTGTAGGGGCTGACGCTCACTTCTGAATGAAAGATGTCTCTCGCCATCTCCAAAACCACTTTTGCACCAAACTTCGCAAAAAAGAAGCTCCTCACGGGAATGTAAGGAGCTTCTACCTGCTGGTTTGTGTTTCGCTAGCCCTGTCAGCCTATTCCCACTCGATGGCGTCGGTTCTGCCGTCCCGTCACTCCAGTTACACCCAGTTTTCGGCATCGACACGGAACGCGTGCCGCCGAATGACGCGATGTCGCGTTTCGTCGGCTTCGGGGACAAAAGCTGGGACAACCTCAAAAACTTTTTTCAAACTCAGGGCTTTGAGTTTTTGTTTTTGTCCCAAAGTGCGCGGCGGGTCGCCTTTGGAGGCTCGATGGCGCCGAAAACGCCCGTTTTGAAACTCAACCGCCCTTTTGCCCGCAAGCCGCCAGCTGCAATCGCAAGTGAATTAACGCGGGTGGCTTGCGCGCCATTTGCAAAACCCCAGGTCGCAGGTCTTCGCCATTCGTGAACAAAGTGAGTAGTCTCAGGTGGCTTGCTTATGAGTTGGCGAACGGGCCTTCAGGATTCAGGGCAAACATGCTGGTAGAATAGGATTCTCAAATCAATGACAGGAGACCGAGCATGGCCGAACCCCACGATAGGAAGCCGATCCTCACGATCGAGCAGCAGATAGAGCACCTCAAGCAGAAGGGCGTAGCCTTCGAACTGTGTTCCGAGGAAGAGGCCGCGGACTACCTGCGCGACAAGTGCAACTTCTTCAAGCTCGCATCCTACCGCAAACTCTTCTCGAAATACGAGGGAGGCCCGCGCGACGGCCGCTACGTAGACCTCGACTTCGGCCAGCTGCGCCTGCTCGCGGCGCTCGACCAGGAGCTGCGCCACGCCCTGCTCGGCATGACGCTCGACATCGAGCATTTCCAGAAGGTGACACTGCTTCGCGAGATGGAGGACCGTGGAGAGGACGGCTACGCCATCGTGGCCGACTACATGGCATCGCTTACCACTGCAAACAGGGAGTACCGCCTGCGCGAGCTCAAGATGAGCGGCCGCAGCCCCTACAGCTCGAGCCTCTACGCGAAGTACTCCGGCGACATGCCTGCCTGGGCCTTCCTTGAGCTCACCTCGTTCGGCACCCTCATCGACTTCGTGCGCTTCTGCGCCAGGCGATGGGGCGACAGGCGCCTCGAGGCCTCCCACTACGACCTCAAGCGCGTGAAGTCCGTCCGCAACTGCGCCGCGCACGGCTCGTGCCTGATCAACTGCTTCGCCGAGAGGGGCGCCGCCCGGGGCTCGGCGTCCAGCGGCGTCTCCCGAAGGGTCGCCGCCGTGGGGATTCCCAAGGCGACCAGGAGGAAGTGGATGGGGAATACGGCCATGCAGGAGGTCGCGACCGTGCTCGTGGCGCACTCCGGCTTGGTACCCGAGGGCTCCTCGCGCTCGCGCGCCGCATCCGAGCTCGCCGAGATGTTCGCCAGGGCCGACGGCGAAACCGAGGCGCTGCCCGACAAGGGGCCCGACGCCGCAGCTCGCTCCGCGCTCGAGTTCCTTCGCAGGTTGACAGAATCGCTCGGGTTGGTAGAATAGCCTGCAGATAGCAAAACCTTCACGGTTTTAGGGGCGGACTTGCGCAAGCGACTCTGCCCTATTTTTATATTCACTCGCTATAGGAGACGGATGATACCTGGGTCAATGACAGAACTGAGAAGCCCGGAATAATGGAGCCAGTTAGAAACCCTCGGGTTTGCGGGGCGGGATCGTGAGAGCGATTCTGCCCTATTTTTTTCCTCCGTCTGCCCCAACCAAGTAGTTCGAAGATAGCCTGTAGGTGTCCTCGTGGGCGCCTTTTATTTTCAGGGAATCGGCCGCTTCATGAACGAGCGACCGGCTTGACCTAGATCGAACCGCCTTCATCTCCGTCTAGGCGCCGGCAATCAACATCGTGAATCCGCGCGTGCTACAATGCGGGCACCAGAGATGAAAACACAGTCCCCGTCGG
>CAJKEF010000046.1 GCA_905198825.1 uncultured Collinsella sp.
GGCCCGATTTGGACCCGCCGTATACCAGCGCGTGCCCGTTGGAGCCAATCCAGTTGCCCAGTTCTTGCACCGCAGGCAGAAATGCTGGGTCGTTACCAACGCTGGCGCCCAGATACACGGTGATATTCATATTCAATCCCCCTCGTCGTGACGCACGGCGCCCGCTCTAGCGTTGGCGGCGGCGATATTCGCGCACACGGCGCGACAGGTCGGCGAGCTCGTCACGATCAAGCTCTTCCAAATGCTCAAGATCGTCCATAAAGCGCGCCATGGTGTCCTTTTGGCGCAGCTTAATGAGCGTATTGCAGTAGTTCACCGCCACACCCGTGAGCATGGCAATGTAGAAGATGCTGATGACGCTCAGGACGACGGTAATAGCGCGGGCGACCGGCGTTTCGGCCGGGATATCGCCAAAGCCGATGGTCGAGACGGTCTCAAAGCTAAACCAGAGACCATCGCCAAACGTAAGGGTCGTGGGCTCGGACAGCCAGACAGCCGTCGAGCACAGCAGATAGAAGACGAGGAACAGGCCCGTGATACGCACGAAACCGGCCTGGCGCAAAACATCGGCAAGCGTCCTCAGCTTTTTCATCGCGACCCCTTTTCCCCAGACGCCCAATCACGTTTGCTCGGTATTGTCCCACAACCGGCAGTTAGGCAACCGGCAGTTAGGGACGTTCCTTTTGTGCCGGCAGAAAGGGACTGTCCCCAACTGCCGGACGGGACCGTTTAGCGGTGCGGCGGCCGACTGGGCAGGCTGAGCTGGTATCCTTATGCGGTAATGTCTCGATTCGTTAGGATTGCATGTGAGAGCTTCCGCCGTCCTTCGTTCAGTTATATATCGCACCCTGGCCGTCGCGCTTGCCGCGCTCGCCGTACTGAACACCATCATGCCCGCCCCCGCCTATGCCGCCAATACCGATCAGCAAGTCAAGACGGTCCGCGTCGGCTGGCTCGTCAGCAACGAGGGCTTCCAGGACGGCACCCCCGGCGAGCGTCTCTCGGGATGGGGTTACGAGTACCTCCAGACCCTGTCGTACTACACGTCCGGCTGGCGGTACGAATACGTCTCCGGCACCTTCACCGAGCTTATGGACATGCTCGAGGCAGGCGAGATCGACCTCATGCCCAACATCTCCTACTCCGAGGAACGCGCCCAAAAGCTGCTCTTCTCCTCGAACCCCGAGGGCGCCGAGCGCTACTACATCTACGCCAGGCCAGACCGTGACGACCTCGCAAAGGGTGACCCTCAAGCACTCCAAGGCCTTACCATCGGCTGCAACCCCGGCGTTATGCAAACCTTCGTTGGCAAGCAGTGGCTCGCCAACGAAGGCATTACCTGCACCTATAAAGAAATCGACACTGGCGGTGCCCTCTTTGACGCGCTCGCAGACAACGAGGTCGATGCCATCATCATGAACGACACGACCTCGTCGCCCAGCGCCTCCCCCATGTTCTACATTGGTTCGAGCGACTACTACTTTGCCGTCCCCAAAAGCCGCCCCGACCTGATGGACGACATCAATGCCGCCATGTCGGCAATCGCCCGCGTCAACCCACGCTATATCGACGAAGTCAAATCTAACTACTCGGTCCAAAACAGCGGTTCATCATCGCTCAACAGCCCCGAACGTTCCTGGCTCAAAGCAAATGGCAACACCATCACGCTCGGCTACATTACGGGCAAACTCCCCTACTGCAACGAAGACGAAAACGGCGAAATGGAAGGCTCGCTCGCATCGCTTGCGACGACGTTGCACGATAAATTTGGCATTACGGTCAAAACCGTCGCCTTTGATAGCTACAAGATGATGTCAAAGGCCCTGTCAAAGGGAAGCATAGACGTTGCGCTGCCGGTATACCGAGATTACTGGTTTGCCGAGCAATCAGGCGTTGTGCAGTCGGTATCGTTGGGGACCGTGTCCCTCACCGCCATCCACACCGGCGGCAACCTGAACAAAGACCTTCAGAACATCGCCTGTACCAAATCATCGTTTATCAACCGAAATGTACTAGAAAGTCTGTTCCCCACAGCGACCGTGACCGAATACCAATCCGACGATGAAGCGTTCGACGCCCTCAGGAAGGGAACGGCACATTGCATCGTCGCTCCCAGCTCACGCGTAAAAACCATCGGCGACCGTTATGATCTCGAGAGCTACAAGACGGTCGAGCTCCCTGACACCTGTGAGCTCTCGTGCTGGATTTCGCGCGGAAAGCCCGAGCTGCTGGGAATCATCAACAAGGGCATCATCAATGCCGGAGAATCGCTCTCCGCAAGCAATTACTCATCCACGTCGTACACGGCCCAGGAATCCAACACGCTTCAATTCCTTTATCGCAACCGCACCGCCGTTGCCGCTGCCCTCATCGGTATGTTGTCGGTCGGCATCGTCCTGCTCATCTGGGCGCTCGTGCGCGCTCGAACCGAGCGCAAAAAAGCCGATGCCGCCAACGCCGCTAAGACGGCATTCCTCACGCGCATGAGCCACGACATCCGTACGCCGCTCAACGGTATCCTGGGCCTTATCGAAATTGAAGAATTGAAGGAAGGCGATATGCAAGTCGCCCGCGAGAGCCGTGCCAAGGCGCGCGTTGCCGCCAATCACCTACTCTCGCTGATCAACGACATCCTCGAGATGGGCAAAATCGAAGACCGCAAGCTAACTCTGGAACATGCGCCTTTTAACCTCAAAGAGCTCTGTGACGATACGCTGGTGCTGTGCAAGCTCCGCGCATCCGATAACGGCATCACAATGCAGGACAATAGTCTGCCGTACGCCACGGGGCCATACATGATCGGCAGTCCCACCCATATCCGACAGATCATAATCAACCTGTTAGACAACAGCATTAAGTACAACAAGCGCGGCGGCTCCGTCACCTTTAGTTCAAAGACCAAGCCACTCGATGATGGGCGCGCGCTCTTTTGCTTTAGCGTTTCGGATACCGGCATTGGCATGGCTCCCGAGTTTTTAAAGCATATCTATGAACCGTTTGCCCAAGAAGGTGACGATGCGCGCAGCAAGTTCCAAGGAACCGGCATGGGCATGCCAATCGTCAAGTCACTTATTGAACTGATGGGCGGTACGATTGAGATTTCGAGTGAGGTTGGCGTGGGGAGTACGTTCAACGTCCAGATTCCGCTCGATATCGACAAGAACCCTCAGGCGCGTGCAGATACGGTCGAGAGGGTGCTCGACTGCTCGCTCGCCGACATGAACGTGCTGCTCGCCGAAGACAACGAATTGAATGCCGAGATCGCCCAGACGCTGCTAGAATCCGAGGGCGTCGTGGTTACCCGCGCCGCCAATGGCAACGAAGTCGTCGATCTGTACCTGTCACATCCCGCCGGCAGCTTCGATGCGATTCTGATGGACATCATGATGCCGGGCATGGACGGCTATGAGGCAACCCGCACGATTCGTCTGAGCGAGAAGGTCGATGCAGCCGATATCCCCATCATCGCGCTCACCGCCAACGCCTTTGCCGAGGACGCCAAGGCGGCACACGATGCCGGCATGAACGCCCATCTGTCCAAACCGCTCGACTTTAACAAGCTCAAAAACATACTCGCCCGCATCAAGAAAAACGGATCCGTTTCGCTATAGTTTGTGCTCAACCACCACGCACGACCAGAAAGGAAGCCAACGATGTTTAGGCCCTTACGTCGAAAGAAACGCGCCATCACCGACGAGGAAGCGCGCGAACTGCTCGCTACCTGCAAGCGCGGCGTCTTTGCCGTCAACGGCGACGATGGCTACCCGTACGCCATTCCCGTCAACTACTTCTTTGACGCCGAGCACGACAAGATTTATTTCCATGGCGCCAAGGCTGGCCACAAGGTCGATTCACTCAAGCGCGATGACAAGGTCTGCTTTACCGTTTACGGCAACGAGTGGTACCAGGACGGCGACTGGGCTCCATACGTTATGAGTACCGTGGTCTTTGGCCGCTGTCGCCTGGCAAATGACACTCCCGCGTTTATCGAGGACAAAGTCCGCCAGCTCGCGCTTAAGTACTACCCTTCTGCCGAGGAAGTCGAAGAGGAAATCGCCAAAGACATCAAGGGCGTCCAGCTCTACGAGATTACGATTGAGCATCTTTGCGGCAAGCAGATTCAAGAAAAGTAAGCCTCTCAGCAGGTCTGCGCCCAATTGTTACAGATGCTTTACCATGTGGGGCCTTCTAGCCAACTTGGCAGAAGGCCCCACATGCAGCGCACACTTACCGTGCATTAAAAACGTAGCGGTCCAGGCGGTCGCACGCTTCCCTCACGCGCGAAAGCGGCAGCGCCAGATTCACGCGAATGTGGCAGGGTCCGTGGAACGGGCGGCCGTCCTGATACCCCACGCCCACGCGCGCTCCCTCGTCGAGCAGCCACTGAATATCGCGGCCATGCTCGCGGCACCACTCGGTGCAGTCCAGAAACACCATGTACGTGCCCTGCGGACGCGAATAGGACACGCCCTCAAAATGCTCGTCCACGTAATCGCAGAAGTACTCGATATTGCCGGCAAGCACCTGGTTGAACTCGTTCACCCACTCGTAGCCCTGCGGCTGGTAAGCACCGATAAGCGCATGCATGGAGAGGACATTCATCTCGTTGTAGTGAGTCTTGTCGGACACGGCGCACATGCGGTCACGCAGCGTCTCGTTGTAGACAATGTGGTAGCTGCCGACCAGGCCCGCCAGGTTGAACGTCTTGCTGGGCGCGTAGAGGGCAACCGTACGCATGCGGGCATCCTCGCTCACCGACTGCGTCGGGATATGCTTGTGCCCCGGCAGGATGATATCGGACCAAATCTCGTCCGAGATCACCACGCAATCGTGCTGGCGATAGATGTCCATGGCGCGCTCGATCTCGTCGCGCTCCCATACGCGGCCGCAGGGATTGTGCGGCGAGCAGAACACCGCGGCATGGATGTGGTTTTGGGCGAGCTTGTGCTCCATGTCCTCAAAGTCCATACGCCACACGCCTTGATCGTCGAGCTTAAGCGGGCTGTGGACAATACGATAGCCCGCGGCTTCGATGGATTTGGTAAAGCCGATGTAGGTGGGGCTATGGACCAGCACCGCATCGCCCGGCTGGACATACGCGCGCAACGTCGACACGACACCGCCCAGCACGCCGTTTTCGTAGCCGATATGCTCCGGTGCCAAGCCCTCAACGCCATTGCGGCGCCTCTGCCATTCGATGATGCGATCGAAGTACTCGGGACGCGGATTGAAGTAGCCAAACATGGGGTGCTGAGCGCGCTTGATGATGTACTCCTGAACCGTGGGCACCGTGGCAAAATTCATGTCGGCCACCCACATGGGAATGCGGTCGAAGCCCTCGTCGGGTGCGTTCGGAGCCATGCCGGGGATCTCGCCCCAGGAGTCAACGGCGATGGAGTCCATGCCGTGGCGGTCGATAAGCGAGCTAAAGTCGTATTTCATGCTGAACTCCCGTGCAAAGTTGATTGTTTTGGTAGGCGTTATTGTCCACCAGTGTGGGCGGTTTTGGCATGGGGTTTGCTGTTGATTTTGACGGATACGGGCGGATGCAGATTAGTCTTGAGCGTCGTTAATGGCGGTTACCGTCAACCCGGCTCCGTCGACCGTAAACGATATGTCGAGCCCGGCGTAAGCCAAATGGTAAACGCGGTTTGGCTCGTGCTTGCTGCCCGCGCGGCGCGGATCTTGGCGAAGAACCTCGACCAAGCCAGGGAGCTTTGCGGGCGAGACCATATCCTGCAGCGCATGCGGAAACTCTACGTCGAGCTCTTGCCACGGCGCGTCTTCAATCCAGCCGCCCGTCGCATCCGGGTGACAGTCGGCAAATGGAATGTAGGGCTTAATGTCGTAGATGGGCGTGCCGTCGCGCAGATCGGCCCCCAGCACATGGATGATGGGGCCATCGTCGGTGAGCTCGACACGATCGAGCTTGACGCAGGTAAGCCCGATGGGATTAGGGCGAAACGGACTGCGCGTGGCAAACACGCCCACGCGCTCGGCTCCACCCAGACGCGGCGGGCGCACAGTTTTCGACCACTTGGCATTGGTGCCGGGCCTGTCCTGCGTCTTGGCATCGGTAGCTATGTCCTTAGCCGTGCCGCCGGGCGTTCCGTTTTCAAAGCGCCACAGCAGCCACAGGTGAGAGAAGGAGTCTAGACCCTCAACCGCTGCATTGGAGGCAAATTCCGGCTCAAAAACGATGCGTCCCTGCAGATGGGGCGCCAAAAAGCTGTTGCGCGGAATGCCGAACTTCTGCGGCAGGTCGGTATGTATGTGTGCGATAGGTTCCATGCCGGTCATTGTACGGCATGGAGGTGTGGGGCGTTGCGTGCAATTCTTCGCCGGGATCCCCCGTCGTGCAACCAACGGTTGCTTGGAAGGGCGCCTGCTGCCGCGTATGCTTAAGCCATCAACCAGCAGAAAGGAGCCGTTATGGCCTTTGCAGAAAAGCTCATCGCTGTCCGTCGCGCTCATCACCTCACCCAAGAGCAACTCGCCGCCAAGCTCTTCGTCACACGCCAAGCCGTCAGCCGCTGGGAGCGTGGCGAGGTCACACCGGGCATCGACATGATGAAGCTCATCGCCGCCGTGACCGGCGAGCCCCTGTCTCATCTGCTCGAAATGCCCGAGCGCTATTGCCAGAGCTGCGGCATGATACTCACGCCCGACGACTGCGGCACCGATGCCACGGGCGCCGCGACCGACCATTACTGCAAGTGGTGCTACGACCACGGCCAGTACACCTACGACACCACGATGGAGGCAATGATCGAGGACTGTGCCCCGCGCCTGGCACAAAACACCGGCATGTCGCTCGACGAAGCCGTCTCGCTCATGGGCGCCGTCCTGCCGCAACTGGAGCGCTGGCGCGCCGTGCAAGAAAACGAGGAGCGCTACGGTGCCGAGGCGCGGGCGCGCTATGGCGATGAGGCTATCGATGCGGCAAACGAGGCGCTGCTGGACATGGATCCTCAGACATGGAACGACATGAAGGAACTTGAACGCGCTATTCTGGGTCAGCTCTCGATTGCCATGGGCGACGGCGATGCGGATGGAAGCGAGGCTCGCAAGCTCGTCGCGATGCATCGTCGTTGGATTGGTCTCAACTGGGGACGCGAACCCCAGAACGAGGCGTATCTGGGGCTCGCCCACGACTATCTTGCCGACCAGCGCTTTATTGACTACTACGACAAGCCCTGCGGCGCCGGAGCCACAGCGTTTCTGGTCCAGGCGATCGAGTCGTCGTTGACGCGCGCATAGACCGCGGCGGCTTTGGGTATTTCAATCAAAACCGCAACCGATTGGAGACCTATGGCTACTAATCATGAGCTCGCGCTGTACGTTATGACCGGCTGCCCGTATTGCATAAAGGTCAAGCGCTTCCTGGCGGATAACGGCGTGACCATTCCCGAGCGCAATATCTCGACCGATACCGAAGCCGAGCAGACACTCATCGCCGTCGGCGGAAAACGCCAGGTTCCCTGCCTGTTCATCGACGGCAAGCCACTCTACGAATCGAGCGACATCATCGCGTGGGTGCAGGAGAACCTACTCTAGTGCAACACAGCCATTGGGGACGTTCTTAAATGACTAGTCGTTAAAGAACGTCCCCGACGACTAACTAGTCGTGGAAACGGGCTATAGGCGCAAGTGGCTGTTCGCGGAAGACGCGCTCGACGGCGGCGCGGTATTCGTCGACCTTTTTAGTCTTGCGTACGAGCTTGTGAACGGTAGCGGGGTCGGCGAAAGCGCACTTGGCGTAGAACCACCACTCCTTCATACGAAAGACCGCGTTACCGCCAATCTCTTCTGCATAAGCCGCAAACAGCGTGTCGTGGAAGCGCTGCAGCTCAGCAGTCGTGGCAGCAGGATCACCGTTGACCATGCGAGCCA
>CAJKEF010000047.1 GCA_905198825.1 uncultured Collinsella sp.
GGTGCCGACGACTATCTGACCAAGCCGTTTTCGCTCATGGAGCTTGCGAGCCGCTGCCGCGCACTGCTGCGTCGCGGCGGCATGGTCAAGCAGGCAAGCGATGTGCTCAGCGTGGGCGACATTGTGCTCTCGCCCAGCCATCGCGAGGTGACCGTTGCCGGCGAGCCGCTTAAGCTCACCCTGCGCGAGTTCGACCTGCTCGAGTACCTCATGCGTAAGCCCGGCGTGGTCTTTACCCGCGAGTCGTTGCTGCAGAGCGTGTGGGGCTGGGACTTCGACGGCGGTTCGCGCACCGTTGACGTGCACGTGCAGACGCTTCGTCAAAAACTGGGCGAGCATGCCGGTGCCATCGAGACCGTGCGCGGCGTGGGCTACCGCTTGGCCGAGCCTTCTGCCGGTGATGGTGCCGAAGGTGACGACACCGCGGCCACCGCATCGGAGGAGTAACCCGTGGTCTTCGCCCCCCAGGGAAAACATACGCTGTCGCACCGCGTTTTTGTGACGATCTTTGTCTGCGCCATGGCGGTTATCGTGGCGTTTACGGTGCTGGGCGCGTTCTTTGTGCAAAACACCTTGGCGGATGCCACGAGTGCCAACCTGGCGCAGGAAACCGAGCTCATTGCTGCCGCCCTCGACGAGCAGCAGGAGCCCATCCCGTTCTTGCGTAGCCTCGATCGCGAGGACTTGCGCATCACGCTGATTAACAAGGATGGATCGGTTGCCTACGACAACGAGGCGTCGCCTTCCACACTGCCCAACCATGGCGATCGCCCCGAGGTCATCGAGGCCTTTGAGAGTGGTTTAGGTTCCGCGGAGCGCGCAAGCTCTACGCTCGACGAGATTATGCTGTATCGCGCTGTCGCCCTTGATAACGGCCAGGTTGTCCGCTTGGCGCAGGCCCAGCCTGGCGTTGCGGCGATTTTGCTGTCGATGGTGGCGCCGATGCTGCTTATCGCAGCAGCGGGTGCGGTACTCTCGTTTTTTATGGCGCGCCGCGAGTCCCGTGCCATCATCGCGCCGTTGCAAGAGGTGGATTTGGACCACCCACGCCGTAGCTATGAGCACGCCTATGCCGAGATGGTCCCCATGCTTGAGCGTATCGAGTCGCAGCGCCAGGAGCTCAAGCGCCAAATGGCGGTGCTAGCGGACAACGACCGTATGCGCCGCGAGTTCACGGCGAATATCACCCATGAGCTCAAGACGCCGCTTACGGCGATTTCGGGCTATGCTGAGCTCATCGCAAACGGCATGGTCGAGGGCGAGGACGACCTGCGCAACTTTGGCGGTCGCATCTATCGTGAGGCGGGCCGTTTGGCGGCGCTTGTCAACGACATCCTTACGCTGTCTAACTTGGACGAGGCCGAGCGTGCAACTGAGGGCGAGGCGGTGCCCATTGGGTCCACGGAGCCTATTGAGCTCTCGCGTGCCATCTACGCGGTTGAGCAGCGTCTTGAACAGGTCGCCCGTCAGGCGAATGTGACGATAAGTCATGAGACCAAGCCTGTGGTCATCGAAGGCGTGTCGCGCTTGATCGACGAGCTCATCTATAATTTGGCAAGCAACGCCATCCGCTACAATCGACCCGGCGGTACGGTTGCGCTGCAGTGCGGCACCAACGACGAAGGCCATCCGTTCCTCGCGGTCGCCGACACGGGAATCGGTATCGCGCCTGAAGAACAGGGCAAGGTATTTGAGCGGTTCTATCGCGTGGACAAGAGTAGGTCCAAGGCACGCGGCGGAACCGGCCTGGGGCTTGCCATTGTCAAGCATGCGGCCCTGTATCATCACGCCACGCTCGATCTGTCGAGCGAGTTGGGCGTGGGAACCACCATTACGGTGACGTTTCCCATACAGCAGGACGAGCCATTCGCATAGCGATACAACATAGATATTGATGTAGACGCCGCATTTGACTTTCGGGTGCGGCGTTGTTGTGCAATTTTACGATTGCTTCCGACATTTTTACAGGAGAGCCTGTTTCTTATGTATAGAGTTTGGTCTCGGTAAAAAGATGCGATAACATACGGACAGTTTTGTCAATCCGAACTGGGGAAATGAAAGGCAAGCTGCATGACCCTTCTCGAACTGTTCCAGCTGCTGAAGAAGCACCTCAAGCTGGTCATCACCCTTCCGGTGGTCTGCGCGATCGCCATGGGCATCGTGTCCTTCGTTGCGATGGACAACACCTATACCGCGACGACGAGCATGTACATTCTCGCCAAGACCGACGATAGCGGTCAGATGAGCTACAACGATCTCTCGGCGAGCCAGATGCTTTCCAACGATATCGCCACGCTGCTGGATAGCGATAGCGTTAAGAGCGGCGCCGCCAAAGAACTGGGCCTCACCGATCTGGATGACTACAAGGTGTCTGTTTCCTCCGAGACCACCACGCGTGTCATTACGCTTTCGGTTACCGGCACCGATGCCAAGGAGACGGCTGAGGTCGCAAAGGCCATGGCCAGCTCGGTGAGTACGGTCGCTCAGAACGTCGGCGCTGCCCAGAGCATCAACGTTATCGATAAGGCTAAGACCCCCGAAGCTCCCAGCGGCCCCAAGCGCGCGCTGTACGTCGCCGTTGCGTTCCTCGCCGGTATCTTTATCGCAGTTGCCTATGTCGTTTTGGCAGACATGCTCAATACCCGCATCCGCGGTGCCGAAGAGGCAGAAGAGCTCCTGGGTATTCCCGTTGTTGGCCGAATTCCGGCTATGAAAGGTGGTAAATAGGCATGGCTAAGGCAAAGAACACCGATAAGCTCGTTGTACAGAATGCCGCCAAGACCCTTCTGGCCAACATCCGCTTTGCGAGCGTGGACGACCCCATTCGCACCATCACCGTTACCTCCTCGATTCCCAACGAGGGCAAGTCTACGGTTTCCATTAACCTTGCTCAGGCAATCGCCACGAGCGGCAAGTCCGTGCTCCTGGTCGAGGCCGATATGCGCCGCAGGTCCCTTTCCGATATGCTCGGCGTTCGTTCGCGCGGCGGACTCTATGCGGTCCTTTCCGAGCAGATTTCCATTGACCAGGCAATTGTCGAGACGGGTCAGAAGAACTTTTACTTCCTCGATGCCGAGCCGCACATTCCCAATCCTGCCGACATCATCGTCTCTCACCGCTTTGCCAAGCTGGTAAAGGCACTGTCCGCCAAGTTCCAGTACGTCATCTTTGATGCTCCCCCGGTTGGCACCTTCATCGATGCTGCCGAGATTGCCAGCCTGACCGACGGCACGCTGTTCGTGGTGCGTGAGGACTTCACCAAGCGCGAGGAGGCGCTCAACGCCATCGGTCAGCTTAAGAAGTCCGAGAAGGTCAAGCTCATCGGTACCGTTATGAACTACTGCGAGACCGAGACCAGCGAGTACTACTACTCCTACTACACCAAGGACGGTAAGAAGGTGAAGAAGGGCTCCGACGATCAGGGGACTTCCAAAAAGGGCATCTTCACCAACCGAGCAAACGTTTAGTTGATTAAGGCTGACCTATGCGTGACATTCATTGCCATATCTTGCCGGGTGTAGACGACGGCGCCGCCGATCTCGATGAGAGCTTGGCGATGCTCGAGGCTGCCAAGCGGGCCGGTGTAACCAGAATCGTTTGCACCCCTCACTGCCGTGATCCCTATTTTGATTACGACAAGATGTGGGATGCCTTTGAGCTGCTGCGTGATAACGCTGACGGCTTTCCGCTCCAGATGGGCTTCGAAGTCAACCACCGAAAGCTCGTTGAGCTTGGTATCGATGCCGCGGAGCACTTGCATTTCGATGGGACCAACGAGTTTCTGCTCGAGCTTTCGACGCATGCCGATGCGTATGCGTTTAGAGAGTACGAGAACACGATTTACGATTTGCAGTGCCGTGGCTACCAGGTGATCATCGCTCATCCTGAGCGCTATCGCGCCGTCCAAAAGGATGTAAGCGTGGCGGAGCGCCTAGTCGATATGGGCTGCAAACTGCAGGCTTCGGCGGACTTTATTGCCGGCGGTCGCTTTGGTCGCGAGAAAAAGCCGGCACAGCGCCTGTTCGATCAGAACCTGTACAGCTTCATCGCGAGCGATGCCCATAACGTGGGTCATTACGACTGCCTGGCGAAGGCTCGCGCGAAGTTTAGCGTGCGCGGAGCTCATTTTCGCTAAAATCTGTCCCTAACGTTCGCATTGAATGAAAGGGCAGCATGGATATCCAACTTAAGACGGGATGCTTTGATGACGCGGCGTTGGTGCGCCGCGTCGTTTTTATGGACGAGCAGGGCTACGAGAATGAGTTCGACGCTATCGACGAGGATCCGAACTGCATTCATGTGACGCTCTATGTAGACGGCGAGCTTGCCGGTTGCTCGCGCGTGTTTCCCGAAGAGCTTGAGCGCGTGGCTGACGCAGAGGCCCCGGTGTTGCCGGTATGCGACATGGACGAAGGCGTTGCGGCGGGGGAGACCTACATTATGGGGCGCGTCGCCGTGCTGCCGGCTATGCGTCGTCGCGGACTGGCGAGTGCGATCGTCGAGGCCAGTGCTGCGTGTGCACGCGATGCCGGCGCTAAGCTTATTAAGCTGCATGCGCAGGAATACGTGTTGCCGCTCTATGCAAAGGCGGGCTACACGCAAATTGCCCCGGTAGACTACGAAGACGAGGGGCAGCCCCATGTCTGGATGGCCAAGCGCGTTGATGGCAGATAGGGACGTTCCTTTTCTGCCGGCAGTTGGGGCACTCCTTGGCAATTGGCGCATCAGAGCGCTCTGACATACAGTTTTTCGATTCCGTATGTATATATGCGCGCTAATGGGTTATAAAATCTAAGTCTGAACATAGCAGGTCTGCGATGCGGCTCGGGCAACCGGGCCGTTTTTGCGGACGGGGGTAGCGCGAAAGGACTGCACATGCGTCAATTTAAGACCGAGAGCAAAAAACTGCTCGACCTCATGATCAACTCCATCTACACCAATAAAGAAATCTTCCTGCGCGAGCTTATCTCTAACGCGAGCGACGCCGTCGACAAGCTCAACTTTAAGAGCCTGCAGGACCCGAGTGTCAAGCTCGACCAGGGCGACCTGGCTATTCGCGTCTCCTTTGATAAAGACGCCCGCACCATTACCATCTCGGATAACGGCATTGGCATGACCGCCGAGGAGCTCGAGCGCAATCTGGGCACCATCGCCCATTCCGGCTCCGAGGAGTTTAAGACCGAGAACGCCGAGCAGCAGGGTTCGGATGTCGACATCATCGGTCAGTTTGGCGTGGGCTTCTACTCGGCTTTTATGGTCGCCAGCCATGTGAAGGTCGTCAGCCGCGCCTATGGCGAGGATGTCGCCCATGTGTGGGAATCCGACGGTCTTGAGGGCTACACCATCGAGGACGGCGAGCGCGCCGAGCACGGTACCGATGTCATCCTGACGCTGCGCGAGAACGAGAAGCTCGATGCCGACGGCGAGGCCGAGACCTACGATCGCTTCCTGACCGAGTGGGGCCTCAAGAGCCTGATTCAGCAGTACAGTAACTATGTGCGCTACCCGATCCAGATGATGGTGTCCAAGAGCCGCCAGAAACCCAAGCCCGAGGACGCCGGCGACGATTACAAGCCCGAGTACGAGGACTACCAGGAGCTCGAGACCATCAACTCCATGACGCCAATCTGGAAGAAGCGCAGCTCCGACGTTGAACAGAAGGATTACAACGAGTTCTACAAGTCCACGTTCCACGACTTTGACGATCCGGCGCGCACCATCAGCTTCCATGCTGAGGGCACGCTCGAGTATGACGCCCTGCTGTTTGTGCCGGGCCGCGCGCCGTTCGATCTGTACAGTAAGGACTACGAGAAGGGCCTGGCGCTCTACAGCTCCAACGTTCTGATCATGGAGAAGTGCGACGACCTACTGCCCGACTACTACAACTTTGTCCGCGGCGTCGTGGATTCCGCCGACGTGTCGCTCAACATCTCGCGCGAGACGCTGCAGCAGAACCGTCAGCTCAAGGCCATCGCCAAGCGTGTGGAAAAGAAGATCACCGCCGACCTTGAGGATATGCGTGACAACGACCGCGAGGCCTACGAGAAGTTCTTTGAGAACTTTGGCCGCGGTCTTAAGTACGGCATCTACTCGAGCTATGGCATGAAGGCCGATGAGCTCGCCGACCTGCTGCTGTTCTGGTCTGCCAAGGAGCAGAAGATGATTACCCTGGCCGAGTATGCCAAGGGCATGCCCGAGGATCAGAAGGCCATTTACTACGCCGCCGGCGACTCGCGTGAGCGCTTGGCCAAGATGCCCGTGGTAAAGGGCGTGCTCGACCGCGGCTATGACGTGCTGCTGCTGACGCAGGATGTGGATGAGTTCACGTTCCAGGCCATGCGTGAGTACGTTGCCGCCGATATGCCCAAGATCTACGAGGACGATGCTGCCCGCGAGGCTGCCGAGAAGGCTGTGGCCGACGGTGCCGAGCCCGAGGTCGAGGATCGTCACTTGGAGCTCAAGAACGTCGCGACCGGTGATCTTGACCTGGCGACCGAGGACGAGAAGAAGGAGGCCGAGGACGCCACCAAGGAAAACGAGGACCTCTTTAGCGCTATGAAGGAGGCGCTCGGTGACAAGGTCGAGAAAGTTGCTGTCTCCGCGCGCCTGACCGATGCCCCCGCTTGCATCACCACCGAGGGCCCGCTTTCGCTTGAGATGGAGAAGGTGCTCCAGAAGGGACCCGAGGGCGCGCCCGACGGTATGCCCAAGAGCCAGCGCGTGCTCGAGCTCAACGCCAAGCACCCGGTCTTTGCCAAGCTCGTCGCTGCCCAGAAGGCGGGCAACACCGACAAGATCAAGCAGTACTCCGGCCTGCTCTATGACCAGGCCCTGCTGGTCGAGGGCGTTTTGCCCGAGGACCCCGTGGCCTTCGCGGCAGCTGTTTGTAACTTGATGTAGTTAGCAAGTTACGCGGTTCTACGAACCGCGTAACGGCTCGACGCTGCAAACGCCCCTAAGCGGCAATCTGACGTTCAATCGTCGGTCGCGTACCGAAGTACGCTTCCCTCCTCTTTCACGTCACCTTGCTCGCTTGGGGGCGTTTTCGCTGACTTATGCTCAACCTACGACGCTTTCGTGGCCCTAAGTAGTCATTGGGGTGGTCGTTGGGGACGTTCTTAAATGACTAGTCGTTGGGGACGTTCTTGTTTGACTAGTCGGTTAAGAACGTCCCCAACGACTAGTCGGATTGCTAATTTGTGTGGGTTGTGGTTTTGGGAGCTGCGGGAATTTAAGATACTGTACAACTGTACGTTAAATCATCTTCGTAGTATATTGCTACCCGCAAAACTCAGCACCATTGTGCCGTGAGGCACTAAAGCGCCTACGTACAATGGTTGTCGATAGTACGATTCGATTCAACGACAGGATGGATGGTCCAAGCGTGAGTCTCGGCAGCAAACTATCCGATGCAAAGGTCTCCTTTGCGATATTTAAGCGCGACATTAAGCGACTGCTTGTGAACCCCGTCGCCCTGGTGGTTACCCTCGGCGTGTGCGTTATTCCCTCGCTGTATGCCTGGTACAACATCGTGGCCAACTGGGATCCGTACGGAAACACCCAGGGTATCAAGATTGCCATCGCCAACAACGATCGGGGCACCCAAAACGACTTGGTGGGCGAGCTCAACGCGGGCGACCAGGTCGTCGATCAACTCAAGGAGAACGATCAGCTGGGCTGGACCTTCGTTGACTCGGCGGCCGATGCCAAGGAGGGCGTCGAGAGCGGTGAGTACTATGCGGCCATCGTAATCCCCAAGAACTTCTCGGATAACCTGGTCTCGATGCTCGACGGCAACTAC